>CAZSZQ010000233.1:0-4991 GCA_964610475.1 uncultured Desulfatiglans sp. | reverse complement strand
CCTTTGCCGGATCTTCTTTTCCGGCCTCACTATCCAGGCCAAAGATATATTCATTGGTGTCCAAAATGATTCTCATAATTCTCTTTCCAAACGGATTCTCTTATCTTCCTTAATTTTTGTAAATTTTTTTCTCTTGTTTTTCCAAGCCCGAGACTGCCTTTTTCCCTAATTTTTTTACGCAGGGTATTCAAATAATAAGAGTACTCTTCCCCATCTTTTTTTGGCGATTGTGAACGATTTTTTAAAAAATCAATGAAATCCAGGACCGCTCCTTTTTTATCTTCGGGGAGTTCTCTCACCATTAGAATAGCCTTTTCCTCGTATACATTTATTGGAGTAAGCATTTTCTATCTCCTTGTTCCCGTGGGTTATCCTTATTATTACTATACTATATAATATAGCTACATACGTATAGTGTCAATCTGGGGACTTAGTTCAAAGTGCCGATTCTTTACTCCCTAATCTATAATCCTTCTTTCAGCCAATAATTACACTAATTTTTTTACAGATAAGGCTTGAGAATGAAATTGATCGTGTCTGTTTAAAAGTGCCTGTATAAAAACAGTATCAAGAAAAATTCGCTCATTGGTCATTTGGACGATTTTTCACCTTTCCTGGATGTACCATAAAGGTAATGATCATGTTCAGAAGCCCAGTCACAGGGTGCATCAATCGTACCTGATAATTCATCCAGCATATCCCAGGCATTTGGTGGATCTAATTTGGTATTTTTATTTTGCACGATTAATATATAATGCTTATTGGCAGGTAAATTAACTTTACCTTCAGGACAAAAAACTTTGCCGTCATAAACAGCCTCAATAATCTCGGACATAAGATTTTACTCCTCTGTATCAAAAACATAACGTTTCGTATCATTCATTAAGTATCGCCTGCAGTGTTTCTGATTTCAACCCTCTATCTTGTGCTTTTCTGCTGATCTCGCTCATAATTTGCTTCAATGAGTTTTTTGTTTTTGTTGCCTCAATTAACTGAACACTAAGCAATGCCTCCAATTTACGCTGATCTCCGGCAGAGGCTGACTTAAAAGCACGTGCTGCCTCATCATCAATCCGGATGGTAATCTGTTCTGTTCCCATTTGTTAACCCCCAAATATATTTCCGATAATATTTTTCTTTCAAAACATTATCGAATCTCATTTTAAAATATAAGGTTATTTCGGTCAACAAAGAATATTTCTTACCAATATTCAGCAACTAATTACACTTTTTTTTCCCCTGTTAAATAAGATTTGCCGTACAAATCCTACCCGCTAACCTTCTCACGGAATGCTTTCAGCTTTGAGTTTTCAGCTTTTTCATGTCTTTTCGCGGCTTATTTTATAGCCACAAAGAAGCACAAAAAGCACAAAATGTCTTTCCTTTAAGCTTTAAGCTTTGAGCTTTGAGCTTTTATCCCTTACCCCTTAATCCTTAATCCTTTTCCCCTTTTAGCTTTCAGCTTTTACCCCTTTGAGCTTTCAGCATTGAGCTTTGAGCTCTTTTCCCTCCGCCCTTCGGGCTACTTCGCCCCCTTCCTAAGCAGCACCACCCATATGGTTTTAAGGATAATCATTATATCCCTGTGGAATCTCCATCCGTCTATATACTTCAGGTCAAGCTCTACAATCTCATCAAAGTCGGTTATCCTGTTTCTGCCCGACACCTGCCACAGACCGGTCAGGCCCGGCTTCATGGATATCCGGCGCCTGTGCCAATCCTCATACTTTGCCACTTCGTCCGGGGTAGGGGGCCTTGTGCCCACTATGCTCATCTCGCCCTTTAATACGTTTATAAACTGCGGCATTTCATCAAGGGATGTCTTGCGTAAAAACCTTCCTACCTTCGTGATCCTGGGGTCGTTTTCCATCTTGAATATGGGGCCGCTCATCTCGCTTTTGCAGAGAAGATCCTTTTTTATCTCCTCTGCATTGGTGACCATTGTGCGGAATTTATAGAGTTTGAACCTCCTGTTGTTCATACCCACCCTTTCCTGTTTGAAAAGTATGGGGCCTTTTGAGTCGAGCTTTATGGCAAGGGCAATAAAGGGCAGTAATATTAGGAATATTATAAAACCTATTGTTCCAATTATGATATCTATAATTTTTTTGTAAAAAAGGCCTGATGCATTGCTCATGCTTGAGTAGAGTGCGATCGACGGGATGTTTTGCAGGGTTTCAACCTTAAGTCTCTCTCCTCCCAGATCAAAAAGCCCGGGAACAATCCTGCATGTCATGCCCATTTCACGGCATTTTTCAAAGTACTTGCGCAGGTCAATTTTATAGTCGCCGGGTATGGAAAATATGATCTCGTCTATCTCCTTCTCATGTATTATTTTATCAAAGGCATCAATACTCCCAAGGGAAGAAATGTTTTTTATGCTCCCGTGAGGGTTACTGTCTATGTTGATATACCCTGCTACCTTATGGCCCCAGCTCGGCTGTTTTTCAAGGGCATCTAAAAGTGTACCGAGTTTTTCGTTGTTTCCAATCAACAGTATCTGGCGGCTGTTACTTACGGTCAGGGCCCTTTTATCCAGATAAAAGTAGAGGGCTACACGGGTTATTATAAAGGACGTCAGCATTAAGAGGGCATATGCGATTACAAAGAGGCGTGAAAAAGGGTTAATCTTTATAAGAACAGACAGGACTGAAAGTATTGCAGTATCAAAAAAAACAACAATACAAAGGGTCCATACCATTGCGGCATATGTGTATGACCTTCCTTCGGAGTAAAAGCCGAATCTGGCCATCATGTAGTTATTGATGAACATGGTTAAAAACAAACACATGATCACATCATTCCAGCCCATTATCAGTGTGCCTGAGGCATGCCCGATATGGATTGAATATGCCAGAAAACCCGCAGCAATACATATGATGCCGTCAATAAGCATCAGTAGATTTGATATTATGTAAAATTGTTGTTTAAACATATATCGAAAACTAAAATTCCAATTTAATAGAGCCTTTCTTTTTATTTTAAAACTTTAAGGTCAGTAAAATCTTTATAATTATTCTTGCATAATGGAAAGCAAAAGATTCTCATAACTACTGTGAACATTTTCCCATGTAAATTTTTGTTTTATTTGTTCAAGGCTGCCATCTTTCATTTTCTGAATAAGAGTGTCATCAGTAAAAAGAAGTTCCAGCTCACTGGCACATTCAAATTCATTACTGAAATACCTCGCTGTTTCACCTGCAACCCAGCGATTAAATTTATTATCATGGGCAAGCACTGCTGATTTTGCACCCAAGGCTTCCACAAGTGAAGGATTAGTTCCGCCAACTGTATGACCATGAATGTATAAGCGTGAATAAAATCTTAGTGCCTGGACTATCTCCTTATCATAAACCGCACCTATAAACAGCACCTCGTCACTTGCAGATTCCATTACCTGTTTATGATATTTTTTGTTTTCAGGTGAATATTCACCCAGAACCACTAAACGAGCATTTCGTTTTTTAAGTGAAAAGGCCTTTACGATTTCGAGTATTGAATTTTCCGGTTCAGGACGGGCAATAATAATCGCATATTTGTTTTTTTGCAGCCCGAGCCTATCCAGAAAGTCTGTTTCTGCAGAATCAATGATGTCGGCGCTATAAGGGATAACTGTTACCTTTTTTTCTGAAACAAAATTTGAAAGGTGTTTTTTTATTTCCGGATGATCAGCAATAAGATGGTTACCCAGCCATGCCCCCAATTTTTCATTCAAATAAAGCCATACCCGTTCCAACGGACTCCATTTCCCTCTCCTCCATTCTATGCCGTCCATATTAATAACATTTCTTATGCCTTTTAACCGATATAGCAGACAGAATATTGCGGTATTGTAACCAAGAGTGAGTACAGGGATATTATTTTTTGCTGCATACCATGTTGATTTCCAGTCAAAAACAACTGTACCTTTAGCTCCTTCTGTTGCTACTGGGATATGAATCCGCTTTACACCCCTCCATACATCTTCATAAACTGCACCGCTCCCTTCCTCCTGGCAATAAACAATTACCTCCCATCCTTTTTCAACAAGATAAAGGGCAAAATGCTCTGCAAAGGTTTCAAACCCGCCGTGTTGAGCCGGTATTCCGCGTGTGCCGAGAATTTGTAGTTTCATTAAATATGTATGAGGTATCGAAAACCAATTTTATTACATAATTTATGCAATAATAAAGGAAAGGCAATGGCAATAAAAGTATTAGTAATCAAATGATAATAAATATTATATGTATGAAATACTTTTACTAATATTACCTTTGAAGCAATTAAGAACATAAAATGAGCAACGTAAATTAGTAATGATTGCTCCCCAATGTTTTTTAAAAAATTAAATTTATTGCTCAATTCCATTAATTTTGAGGCGGTAATTACTAAAGCTATTCCAATAGTAGAAATTAGCAGGTTTGTTTTGAAAAATTCTATTTCTTGTTTGTTCATAAAGATTAAAACAGTAAAAATATATAAACAGAATAAAACAAAACAACTTGCTACAAGTAATTTTGTTGGCCGTAGCCTTACTATCCAGGAGAATAATAATGCTCCGGCTAGAAAAAAGGGCAAATAATGCAATACTCGTTGTAAATGGTATATTAAGATTGAACACTCAAAAGGAATTGTATTAATATTAAAAATGAATTCAAAGAAAATATAGGAAGCAATAGAAATAATAAAAAAAACTATTTTGTTTAATCCCTTTAATAAAAAAACAATTATAAATATTAGGAACAAGGTGTAAAGAAACCAAAATTGCATAAATGGTAAATAGAATATTTGTATAAGAGTGGGGATAAGAGTTATTTGTTCATTGCTATAGCTCGATAAAAAATATTTAACATTGATTTGTAAGAATGACCAAATAATATATGGGTATATTATGGTTCTAAGCTTTACAGATAAAAACTTTTTGCCTGAGTATCTTTCAATGCTATTATATACAAAAAAGCCGGATACAAAGAAAAACAAAGGCATTTGAAAGCCTTCAACAAAGGTATCCA
>CAZSZQ010000232.1:0-5023 GCA_964610475.1 uncultured Desulfatiglans sp. | reverse complement strand
CCAACCTTGGTGAGATTACAGGCCCCGGAGGTTTACTTCTGCCTCAGCTTATACCAGCCTATGTGAACATGCATGAATCCCTAAACAAAACGGGTGTGAAGAGCTATGCAGCCATATTTGATCAGGTCCCGGGCAAGTGGAAGGCAGCAGGCGCAGTATCCACACATGCAATGGAGGTGTTGTATGTATTCGGAGATTATGACAACCGCAGCGGATGGTGGCCTTTAATGTATGGGCTTGCAAAACAATCAGGGGCTAAAGATCCTGATGACCCGGGTCTAAGTGAAGCGGACAGAAGGGTCTCGGAGGCAATGATGAAAATGTGGGCCCAGTTTGCCCGAACAGGAAACCCCAATGTGGAGGGAATGGTGCAATGGCCGGCTTATAGCAAGGATGGAGATAATTATATGTACATTATTGATCCGCTGGAGATAAAGACCGGTTTTTCAAAGATTGCACCAGAGTAAATAAATTAGAATTATGTATAAATATCAATGATGGAGAAACCATGAATAAAAAAGAGATTATTTTTATATCTTTGTTATTGGGTCATTTTTTTATTAGCAATGCAGCGTTTGCAGACGATTATGCCAATGACAGGGCTGCCATTATGGAGCTGCAAAGCCGCTATCTTTTTGCACTGGATTTCAGGGATGCTGAAACATATGCATCTACCTTTACTGAGGATGGTATATTAAACTGGGCACGTGGTGATATAAAGGGCCGGAAGGCGATTTACGATTTCATTGCATCAGGGACATATGACCCTGCGGGCAGCGCTGAGAAGGGAAAATGGCCTGCTGCGTCACGCCATTTTGTATCTAACCAGATTATTAAGGTGAATGGCAATACAGCCAGGTCCCTCAGTTACTGGTTTGAGGCGACAAATAACACGGCAGACCGAAAAACAATGGTACTGGGATTGTTTGGTCATTATGAGGATGAACTGGTAAAGATAGATGGCCAGTGGTATTTCAAGAAACGTGCTATATACAATGAGGGGCTGGAAGGCCGTCATAAGGCAGGAGAAGAAAACCCTGCCAGATAATTTTTTATAAAAGAGGGTAAAGAGTTAACCATGACCTGTTTTTTCAGATTGCTTATCTTGATTGTAATTTTTATTTTTTCATTCGGATGTAGTGTAACTACTCAACCTGCATCCGGTAAATCTTTTATTAAAGAAGGCGAAAAAGATATGATACCCGTTAAAGAAACCTTTGGAGAATTTGAAGGCAAAAAGGTCGATTTGTACACATTAAAAAACGCTCATGGTATGGAGGTAAAGATCACCAATTATGGCGGCATTGTCACATCCATAAAGGTTCCAGACAAAAAAGGCAATGTTGATGATGTTGTCCTTGGGTTTAAAAATCTAAAGGATTATCTGGGCAATAATCCCTTTTTTGGGGCTATCATAGGTAGATACGCCAACAGGATAGGTGATGCAAGGTTTTCTATTGATGGCCACGAGTACACGCTGGCAAAGAACAACTGGAAAAACACTTTACACGGTGGAGTCAAGGGGTTTGATAAGGTCCTGTGGGAAGCGGAACCGGTTACCAATAAAGAGGGCCAGTCACTTAAACTTACCTATATTAGTAAAGATGGAGAGGAAGGATTTCCAGGAAATCTGAATGTTACTGTGACCTATGCCCTCAAAGATGATAATTCCTTTCAGATAGACTACCATGCAACCACGGATAAGCCTACTGTTGTAAACCTTTCTAACCATACTTACTGGAATCTGGCAGGGGAAGGTTCAGGGGATATTCTTTCTCATCAGTTGATGATTAACGCAGATTCCTTTACGCCGATAGACCAGGGGTCCATACCGACAGGGGAAATCAGGTCAGTTCAAGGTACACCTATGGACTTCAGAAGGCCAGAAGCTGTCGGTTCGAGGATTAATACGAATTATGATCAGTTGAGATTTAGCAATGGTTATGACCATAACTGGGTAATAAATTCCGGCGATGATGCAAAACCAGTCCTTGCTGCAACGGTTTATGAACCGGTCAGCGGAAGATATATGGAGGTGTATACAACAGAACCCGGAATCCAGTTTTACAGCGGTAATTTCCTGAATGAAAACATTATTGGAAAAAGCGGCAAGGGCTATGGAGCCCGCAGCGGGTTATGTCTTGAAACACAGCATTATCCTGATTCACCTAACAAACCGGAGTTTCCAACAGCGGTTCTGAAACCCGGAGAGATATACAGGACAACAACTATTTATAAGTTTTCAGTAAAGATTAACTAACTGGTCTTTTAAAAATTGAACCTGACACATTGCTGTTATCCCCGTGAACAGGTTGTGTCATAATGTTATTCTCTGGTTCCCATGGTCCCCTTGGGAACCTTGGGTATTGACGCTCTGCGTCGGATGTTTTCTTGTTCCTACGGTCTCCGTGGGAACATAGTCCTTAGACGCTCTGCGTCGCATGATAATTCTTTCTGTGATCCCACTTTATTTCAAGATTCTTCAGTAACCAGTTTAATAATATGAAAACCGACCATCCCGCCAAGCATACAGAGAAGGTAATCAGAAATAATAAACATAAACATGATGATACCAAAATGAAATCCCAACTGCTCTCTTGCAGTCTGTACAGCGACCAGAACTGCGTCACCTAACCTGAACACATCAAAGAAGTCTGTAAACTGGTGTAGAACGCCTCCCACACAGACAACAAGCAGGATAAACACTGTTAAAAAAGCAGCTCCAGCCAGGGTGCCATATTTCGATTCAGATGCCCCTGTTTTTTTGGCAATTATGCAACCGGCAAGGACGGACAAAGGAAAATCCACAAGAAACGCCCCCAAAGCCTCGACTGTGAGAAAAGTCATTCCGCCCAGGATCGGTTGCAGAATATTGAACTGGACCGCCATAACTGTTTCCGCAAGAAAGAGACCTATAATACTTGGGAGTAAGGTTCCAATAAGGAACGCTGCTTGATGTTTGCGAATGATGTCCAAGATTTTTACCAGTGTTTTCTTTGCCATAGCATAACCTTAGTACTTCGATCCTCTTTCTCTAAATTTTCTACAACCTACCATTAAGCATACAGTTAAGAAAGTCTCGCAAGAAATTATAATAAACAGATGAGTTATCAATATCTAAAACATCGCACAGCTCTAACGTCATGAATGTATATACAGATAAAAGTTATTAAATTTCTAAAGAGCGTTATCGCTTTTGCTCTGCCGCATCGTCCCGTCAGATAAAAGCATGACCTCACGGTTTCGATGGTGCTGGCTTCGTCAACGGTATTGTGGAGAAAGGGACGTTCTCGACCGAATAGTCACGCAAATCTTTGAAGTCGTAGTGCCACCATTCCTCGGGGTACACGAAGAATATGAAGTCTTGCTCCATGGCTCTTCGCAGTATATCACGCTTTGACCGCTGATCGACAGTCCCGCCCGTATAGGTGACAAACGACCGCTCGGTCATCTCGTCGTACTCACTGGGCATGTCAACGGCACGACCTGTCCGCAGCTCGAACATCCCGACATCGACTGCACACCCACGGTTGTGTGGAGATCCGATCGATGGATCGGCGAGAAACGCTCGCTTTGCTGGTGGGGTGATGTCCCAGAAAAGCTTGGTAACTGACCACGGGCGATAGGCATCGTAGATTATGAGGCCGTATCCCTGCTCTCGCAGTCGCTTATGGACTGATAGGAGTGCTTCGGCAGCAGGTCGCTGAAGAAAGGCACGCGCCTCTATGTATACCGCCTTGCCGGTAAAGTTATCCGTCCTGGCGTACCTGATATCTAGTCTAATCGTCGGATCGAGCACCGTAAGGTCAACCAGATCGCTGAGCTTGCAGGGATCGCATCCCTTTGGCGGAGCCGCTGGTGTTTCGGAGATGAGTACAGGGACATCTGCCACCCAGACAGAGCAACTCACCATGACCACAAAAAATATGATAAACGGTATTTTTTTCATTTTTCACCTTTCATCAACGCTCGCGTTGAGTGGTGGGCAGCACCTCCAGAGTGCGCGCCGTGTCGACCATCCGCTCCAACACGTTGATGTTAGACCGCGCCCCTCCGCCCTGACACGGGTCTTTTACTAAGGTCTTGCGTCCTCCCATGCATCGCGTGCGATGAGCCAAGAACCATCAGCCTGGCGTCCCCACACGGTCAACCATCGGTAGATGAGCGTCCTCGAAGACTCACCGGACTTGGGCACCTCTACGCACTTCTCATGTCCCCATACGGCAGCGTGTCTGCCAACCGCTCGCGCACCGTCAACCGCCCACTCACAGGATGAGCGTGCCTGAGCGAAATCGGCAGAATAAAACGCCTCGATTGCTGCGCGTCCGCGAATGGTCTCGTCAGGCGTTAGGATGACGGCATCGGGCTCATAGTGCCTCATGAGTGCGGCAAGGTTCGCCGAGTTATAAGCTTCATAAAAGCTCCGATTCACTTTCAGGACCCAGGTCGGGACGTCCTGTGCCAGAAGGGAGACTGGCTGCAGGAAGGCAGCGCCACCCAGAAGAACGCATACAATCAGCAGCCAAGCACCGAGGGATCTTATTTTGCGCATAACAACTCTCCTTTATTCATCATTAGTATGTGAAAATCGGGGCCAGCCCTTTGACATTGGACAAAGCCCAATTATTACAAATCAAAAACAACTGGATTCCCCGATCGTGTCGGAGAATAACGACAAAAACACATTTATAATATTTTAATGCAATGCGCCTGGACGTTTTAATGCAGTAAATCATTAACCCAAAAAGATATAGTGGTTCAGGTTTAAGATTAATTGCTATTGATTGAAAAAGCAAGGGGAAAAAGAGCTGAAAGCTCAAGGCTCAAAGCTGAAAGGGGAAAAAATAGCAGGCTGTAGCTTTTTAGTCTATAGGCTTTTAGGAGAAGCAATATAAACCCTCTTTCATAGCAAAGCTATACAGTCCAGGGAGTTGAGAAAATTTACTGTGTATTTTTTCTGTCTTTCGTTGCCTGTCCCGCCATCTTGTTGCATCATAACTTTCAGTGAAGACGGAAGCTTCAG
>CAZSZQ010000231.1:0-5059 GCA_964610475.1 uncultured Desulfatiglans sp. | reverse complement strand
GGGAAAATTCTGCGATCTTCTGTATCTCATGGAGATTTGAATGGATTGCCATCGCCTTGAGCCTGACCTTGATGCCTGCATCCCGCAGGAGAAAGAGGCCCCTCATGAATGCATCGTAGGAACCGGGACGACGGGTAACCTTTTCGTAGGTTTCTCTTGTGGCACCATACACGGTAATCTCGATATCACGGGGTGGATATTTTTTGAAGAGGTCGATATGGTCCCTGGTAATAAGGGTGGCGTTGGTCATGACCGAAACAAGGAGCCCTTTTTTCTTAAGCCCCAGATATACATCGGGAAAGTCCGGCCTGATGAGAGGTTCACCCCCGGTGATATTGCACCAGAGCGCCCCGAGCATAATTGCCTGATCTGCGATATCCATGATCTGCGGGACTGAGAGTTCCCTCTCCTGTGCTTCTTTATCACCGGCAGGGAGGTTGATGTAGCAGTGAGCGCAGTTGTTGTTGCACCTGGCAGTCAGTTCGATCGTAAAAGAATAACAGGCCCGCTTCTCCTTCATCCTGTCCCAGAGCGAAAAGTCCTGTATCTCCCGTTGTGTGGTAAACTCTTCCGTCATCCCAATACTCTTCCCCTATCTCATTCTTTCTCCAAGCACCCGTCGCATGGGAACCCGGCGACTTCCCGTCTCCGAATATTCCCGGTCAAGTGGTTCTTCCAAGCCCGGGATCGAGACCGGCTCAAACTTGAGTTGCCTGTACAAGCTGATAGCGGCTTTGTTTTTTTCATTGACAAGGAGGTTCAACTCGGGTGCACCTTCCTCTTCTGCCTTTTCTATCACCTTCATCGAGAGTTCCCGCCCGATACCCATGCCCCGGTACGGGACTCTCACCATAAGGCCGAAGAGCCAGTAGCCGGTGTACGGGTAGTGTGATTCCGGGTGCCTGACGAGCTGGATGAACCCAACGATCTTCCTGCCCGCCTTGGCCACGAAGTTGGTCACCATCGGATCATGGCGGTAGGAGATGTTTGCTGGATCGTAGTTCCAGGTGCTGTGGTACTCTTCCATGTCATGCTCGTCTGCCTCAACATAGGCAATACTGGGGCGAAGGTGTGCTGCCAGCCGGCGGTATACCTCAAGTCCCTGGAGTTTCTGCAGTCCGGCGCCGCAATACGTTCTCAAGATAACTACTGTTGAGGTGGCCTTCAGCAGGAGACCGGACCGGCTGAAAAGTGCGATCAACCGCCGTCCATATGGAAGCCCTGCCTTCACGTCCCTGCCGTTCCGCTCAACACGGGTAACACTACCAAGGAGACTTGTCCGGGGAATGAATCCATCCGGGTCACCGCAATTATCCCCCTTTACTAGGCAGAGATCTTTGGTTCGTTTCACGACCCTGTGGACAACCAGCTTGCCAGTATCAGGGCGAACAAATGCCACAACATCCCCCAGACCCGGGCTTTCCGGTGGCAACGGGGCGATCGTGATGATATCCCGGTTTCTGATAAAAGGATGCATGCTGAAACCGGGAGCTCGCATGCGGAATTGATGTCCCCCTTCCACCACGGTTTTCAACAGTTCGAGCCTGATCTCGCTTGTATAGATCCCTTTGCGTTCGTCCTCGACATACGTTCCGGTGCCTTCAGACTGCAATGACCATTCTCCGGTGGAAGAGCTCCCCGATAAGTCCCTGGACATCCCGCTCAATCTCGCCCGGAGGGGCGTCGAACTCCCTGGATAAGGCTTTTGCGATGTCCTTGAGGGTCGACCTGCCATCGAGCCGATCCCAGATGGCCCGGCCGGTCTCGTTCAGGGTGTAAATTTCGTCTTCCGTGTTCCCGATTCCCGATGCAAGAGGTACGATGATCAGCTCGCCCATCACGTCACGAGCGACAATGTCTTTGGATGGGCTGTAGACCCTGTCGAAGGATATTTCGTTCTCCATGGTTTCCCACCTGGTATTGGATGATTGAAATAATGAAGGGAACTGTTTTTTGGTATTTCGCTTGATGAAAATAATGTAGTGGGTTATGACGTGGTTAAATTATCGTATCTTCCTTCGCAATCGCGGGAACAACCCCCAACCAGGGATAGAGGACCCGCCGCAACCACCCATCCTTTGCACGCTGTTAAAACTCCTTCCTCTGGATTATTTCTCACCAGAACGGTTAACACTGGTTTTATCCATGCACTCTCCGCTTGTCCCGGGTTGTTATGTTCTTTCATTGAATAACTCCTACCGATTACTATTACGAAAAATTCTGTTATTAGTATCTGAAGTATTCGAAATATTGCGTAAATGGTAGAAGATCCATTCGGGAGGAAAAGCATAGGGGTATTGGTGATTGAATAAAAGGATACACTGGGGAATAAATATTAAAATGTGTTAATTGTGGCGCCCCGGCTTAACTCAATGACGCTGTGCTGCATGTTACGCAGCCATCTACTAAAGTACAACTCCCCTCGTATGAAGTTGGGCCTGATGCCGTTATACCATATCCTTGCTTACATGCAGTAAGCACTTGTTCTTCAGGTTTACTTCTCAATAACACAGTAAGTTTTGGGATGTGCCAGTCCTTCATAATTTATACCAATCATGTATTTGGTATTATACTTTTGCATAAATTCAGACCCTAAAAAAATAGATGTTCGATATACCAGGAATAGAAAGTATTAAGTTTGGTTCATTTCCCACAGAAGAACAACTCGCTAAATGCTTGGCATTATATCTATACTGAAGATTTTCTTTGGATTATTTGAATACGCAAGCGATTACGAACTTTTAAAATAAGGACTCTCGAAGAGAACTGCAAGAGAACATTCAATCATTTGTTATCCTTATTTCTTACCATTGTGTGGCGAAAAGATGATAAAGTAAATTATGATGAGGATAAATTAGCACAGGACACGCAATATGCCGTTGTTGGTTCATTACTGCAACTAGTCGCTAAATTGCCTGGTCCGGTGATAACCCCTCTCATTTTACATGCGGTCAAAACAGTCTCTTCAGGATTATTCCTGACCAATACGGTTAATAATGGCTTATTCCACTGACTCTTCGTCTTCTTTAAGATTTCATGTTCCTTCATTTTCTAACCCCTATCAGTTATCAATTGGAGAACTTTTTTTTTAAAGTATATATACCCTTTGAATTTTCATGTGCAATCAATATTAGAATGAACGATGAAGGATGTAAATTAAATACATTAACAAAATTTCACCTAGTGTAATTCCGTTGAGAACTAATTCATTTTTTGTTTTGCTGATGCACAATTGTGGACAATATCTGTGTTAAAAAGTGGGTTTTTTAAACCTTGTGATGATACTTAAATTTCAGAATCTCATCTATGTTTATCCTGTTTGTTACGTATTCCTTGCACATCGTAAACATGAAACCTCATCAATCATGAATGAGTATTTGAGAGAGATCACATATCATCTAAAGATACAATGTTAGAAAAATATCGTTAATTGGAAGAATCCTAAAATGATCATCATCATCGAACCACGATGTATCGGAGATCTGCATGATATGGTGAATGCTTCATTTATTTACGGAATATGCAAAGAATATTACTCAGAAAAAGTTTTTTTTTATGCTGACAGTAGCCACCAGAAATGTATAAAAGATATATTATCTAGAGATAATCTGAATCCTGAAAACCTCGAATTCATTCCATCTGATATTCCTAAAGGGGATTTTTTCAGTATATCAAAAATATTTCTCTTCTATAGGTTATTTAATCGTATACTATCATTAGCATTTAAACTCAAGGTAAAGAAAATTTTTTTCCTGACAATATATTCATATAATCTGATAATTCTAAAAATTCTGTTGAAATACCGGTACACTGACCTTTTCCAGATAAAAATTATCGTTCATGGAGTATTAGAGGATATTAAAAGTCCCACTTCTTATTTCCTAATAAATCGAATAAAACAATTTAGATATGCACTCATGCTTTTTCCTGAATTGGATATTCAATACATTGTATTATCACCCTCAATCCTGAAAAATCTTATAATCCATTCACCATCTTTATCTAAAAAATTCGTGGCAATGCATCTTCCTTATCTTTATAAACCGACCAAACAAAGTTCCGACAAAAAAAAAAGAAAAATTGGTATTTGCAACAATAGGTAAAGGAAATCCTACATATATCAAGCAGATCGCGACTAGGATTCAAGATGAAAAAATGTCACACCAATCATATGAATTTCTTATTATTGGGGAAAGTTGTGACATCATACATCCAAAATCATATCGAAGGTTTATTGTTCAAACACTCGATCACCTGAAAAAATCAGTTATAGAAAGAAGATTTATCAAGAATCTTTTAGAAATCCATATTTTTATTGAAATTTATTTTAAATCCGTTCAAGAGCCTGAAATTCAAAATTTAAAATGTGTATCTGGAGGCCGAAGGTTATCGCGAAGTGAAATCGATCACTACATGGATTTGGTTGATTATACAATATTTTTATATCATAAGAATTTATACAAGCTTTCAGCAAGTGGATCTTTTTTCGATACTATTTCTTATAGAAAACCAATGATTTTCCTGGGGAACGATTTTTTAGATTACTATTTTTCTAGATATAAAATAGGCTATCGTGCAGAAACAATCGATGAAATCATTGCTATCATTAAGATCATAATTGAGACGAATAATGAGGGGGAGATGTATAACCAATTTTTAAAAGAGATTGATAGGTTTAGAGAAGAGATAAACATAAAATCTGAATTAAAACGGATTTCCTCATGATGATGCAATCTTCCACCACATGCTACAGAAATCACAAAAGATATCTTCAGAATTAATTAGAAAATTTATTGGTAATTAGTGAAAAAAATCGACTATCTATTTACCGGTGGGTAAAATACGCGATTATATTTTCCGGCGTCACCGCATCGATTCTGGCAAATCCCACCCGCTCGAACTGCACGACGTTTCCTCTCTCCCCGGCAACACCCGGCTCGCACATCCCGGTCCTGTTCCCGGAAGGGGTGACCAGGGTACAGGGAATTGAGCCCTCATTATCAGCAGGGAGCCACTGGATGATTGGTGCCTTGTGCGCCCGTGCATCCGCAAGGGAATC
>CAZSZQ010000230.1:0-5061 GCA_964610475.1 uncultured Desulfatiglans sp. | reverse complement strand
TCATGCAGAAGTCTATATCAATATCAGGCATGCTTATTCTTTCGGGGTTAAGGAATCTTTCAAAAAGCAGGTTATACTTGATGGGATCAAGGTTGGTTATGCCCAGGCAGTAGACAGCGAGGGAGCCTGCAGCAGAACCGCGTCCGGGCCCGACCGGGATGCCTGATTTGCGGGCATATTCAATGAAGTCGCTAACAATGAGAAAGTAACCTGAAAACTCCATCTTTGTGATAACATCCAGTTCATATTCAAGCCTTTCCCTGTATTCCTTTATAAGCTCGTCAGGTAGCTGCCCATCCTCCTTTTCCCTTTGCCCAAGCCTCTTTTCAAGGCCCTTTCTAGCCTCTTCCCTGAGCAGGTCATCAAGACTTTTTTCTCCATCGATGCGGTACACAGGGTATTTGTATTCCCCGAATTTCATCTGATAGGTACAGCGCTCTGCAATCGCAAGCGTATTATCAAGGGCCTCTGTGTAACCCTCTCCAAGGGTTTTTTCTATCTCCTCCCTTGATTTGAAATAGAATTCATTTGTTGAAAACCTCATCCTGTCAACATCATTGACAAGCTTACCCGTCTGTATGCACAGAAGGGCATCATGGGCCTCCGCATGTTCGCGGTTCAGGTAGTGACAGTCATTGGTTGCAACCAGGGGTATGGAAAGTTTTTTTGAAAGCTCCCTGAGCCTTTTATTAACATCATCCTGTTCAGGCATACCGTTTGCCTGCACCTCAAGATAAAACCTGCCGTCATCAAATATGGATTCCAGTTCACGGGCCTTTTGAGAGGCCATTTCCATACGGCCTTTTATTATGTTATAGGGTACAATACCCTTCATGCAGGCAGACATGGCTATAAGCCCCTCATTATACTGCCTTAATATCTCCATATCGATCCTGGGCTTGTAGTAAAAGCCCTCCAGATGGGCCATGGTAACAAGCCTGCTCAGGTTCTTGTAACCTGTATCATTCATAATAAGCAGCACCAGGTGATAATTGTTGGGCTGGCCATCCTTAGAGGGTGCGTGATCCCGCCGGTCACCGGGCGCAACATATACCTCACAGCCGATAATGGGTTTAACATTAGTATCTTTACACTGGATAAAGAGCTGGACTGCCCCGAACATATTGCCGTGGTCTGTTACAGCTACATAAGGCATATTAAAGCTTTCCGCTTTTTTTATAAGGTCTTTAATGGTGATCGCCCCGTCAAGAAGGCTGAACTCGGTATGCACGTGAAGGTTTACGAAGGATGAACTGTCTGGCAATTTAATACCCCGGTTAATTTTAAAACATTCCCTATTGTAGGTAGTGAGAGGAGTATGATACGGTAAAAGCCAACCATCATCAAGAGCAATTTGGGAATTTCAACCGGTTTATTAATATACACTGATATACCGGATAATTATCTTATGCAGGAACCATGTTCAAATGAATAAGCTTGAAGAAATAGAAAAGAAGAATCAAGGGCTTAAGGAAAAAAATCAAAGGGTTATGGAGGCGGCTTCGGGTTTGAAAAAGGAAAACGCCCGGATAGGGAAGGAGTTATATGAAAAGACCCTCCTATTTGATGATGTGCCTGCAGGCATATGCCTTTTATGGCACGGCAGGATAATTGAGGCAAATGATACCTTTCTTGATTACATGGGTTACAAGTCTGATGAAATGATAAACAGGAATTTTTTGAATTTTGTCCGGGCCGATCATCTCTCTGAAGTAAGGTTTATACATAACAAGTGGAACGCCGGTAAGATAAGCAGAGGGCACTATGATACATGGCTTATACGTGAAAATGGTGAATACATCTACTGCAGCATAGAGTCAAAAAGGATAAGATTCAGGAGAAAGGCATCATATCTCCTCAGTATTACAAGGCTTGAGGAGAGGGCGGAAAACCAGGAGAAACTGCACAGGGAGATAAGAAAAGAGGCAGAACTTAAAATGACCGGGGTGCTTTACAACCTCCTGACCAAGAGGTCGGATGCTTTGCTCGAGATGCTCAGGTTTATCAGGGATTCAAAGGATATTAGCAGGAACGATTTTAAGGAGATAGCCGCAAGGCTGAGGCTGGAACAGGAAATTATCCGTAAGGAGATCTGGATGCTTGATCTGATAGCAAGGGAAAAAGAGGAGGTGCAGGAAAAAAAGTTCATAGAAATCAACCGGATAATAAAAGAGGCATTAACAATAACAGAAGACCTGATAAAAAAGGGGGATGTCAGCATAAAGAGCTATTTAAGGGCAACATCATCTGTAAACGGAAATTCCCGTGAACTGACAGAGGCAATCTGTGAGCTTATTTCTAATTCTCTCTCAAAAATCTCCGGACCGGGAGAAATCCACATAACAACAGAAGAGGATCAGGAGAGGATTATTATTTATCTCCAGGATAGCGGAAATCCCACCCAGGGTGAGACAGGCGCTGCAAACGGGACTTTTACCTCACAAAAAAGCATTCTTTCTCATGAACTGGGCATGAGTTTTGTAAGAGCAGTTATCCTGAGACATAAAGGTGAAATCGAGTATAAGCCCGGAAGAGGAGAGGGGAATTTTTACCAGATCACTATGCCTGCCTTTAAAGAGGAGAAAAGAAGGAGAAAGATAGACCTGAACAGGATAAAACAGGCAAGGATACTTATCATAAAAGATTTTGATATTGCAAAGGAGCTGCTTGTGCAGATGTTATTGGAAAAGGGATGCACTGTTGAGACTGTAGAAAGCAGCATGGAAGGGGTTTTCGCAATAAAAAAGAGAAGGATGAATATGGTTGTTGCTGATATGGACGTCCCCGGCATGAACAACAGCACATTCTGGAAAAAATGCAGAGAGATCAACCCTAAACTCATTACTGTCGGATTTATGGAAATGAAAAATGCAGGATCGTACAGCCGGATGATCGAACACAACCCTGATCTGACAATCCCGAAGCCCTATAATATAAAAGAGGCAGTAAGGAATATCCTTGAACTATTTATGGTGATGTACGAATGACAGAAAAGACAATAATACCGGAAACACCACTTGCAGAAAGGATAAGGCCGGACAGTATCGATCTTATTGTCGGTCAGGAGCATCTTCTTGGCAAGGGCAGCACATTAAGGAGGGCGCTTGATTCAGGCAGGATATTTTCTGTAATATTCTGGGGGCCGCCCGGCACCGGAAAAACCACACTTGCTCGGCTTATGGCAGAATATACCCGTAAACCCTTCAGGGCCTTTTCTGCCGTTACATCCGGGGTAAAGGACCTTCGTGAAATACTTGTTGAAGCAGAAGAGGAAAGAGCCAGAAGCGGCCAGTCAACCATACTGTTTGTTGATGAGATACACAGGTTCAACAAGGCGCAGCAGGATGCATTCCTGCCCCACATCGAAAGCGGGCTTATCATACTCGTTGGTGCTACCACCCAGAACCCTTCATTTGAAGTGATACCTCCGCTACTTTCACGTGCAAGGGTAATGGTGCTGAAACCCCTTGATAATAACGGTCTTAAAAGGATACTCGAAAGGGCCATTTCTGATAGAGAAAAGGGGTTAGGCAGCCTTGAACTTAAGATAGAAGATGCTGCCCTTAATCATATCATTGATATCTCGGGAGGCGATGCCAGGCTTGCTCTTAATAACCTTGAGATAGCCGGCTATTATACTGCTGAAGACAGGATCAATAACAATGAAATCACGATTGAACTGGTAGAAAAGGCCCTGGACAGAAAGGCACTCCCATATGACAAGGACGGTGAAGAGCATTACAATATCATATCCGCTTTTCATAAGAGCTTGAGGGGAAGTGATGTGCAGGCCTCCATCTACTGGTTATACAGGATGCTTGAGGCAGGTGAAGACCCCCTTTTTATTGCACGAAGGATGATCCGGTTTGCGTCAGAGGATATCGGCATAGCTGACCCCCTTGCGTTGCAGGTGGCCTTGAACGCATTTTCCGCCTGGGAAAAGGTCGGCCCCCCCGAGGCGCAGCTTGCCCTTGTGGAGGCGGCTGTGTACCTTGCAACAGCACCAAAGAGCAATGCCCTTTATGTTGCAGAGATGGCGGTAAAAAAGGAGATAGCCAGATCGGGTGCGCTTGCCGTTCCCATGCACATAAGAAACGCCCCAACAAGGCTCATGAAGGAGCTGGGATACAGCAGGGGTTACCTCTACCCCCATAATTACCCCGACGCAAAGGTTGACCAGGAATACCTGCCGGAGGAGATAAAGAGAAGCGTTTTCTACCGCCCCACAGACAGGGGCATGGAAAAAGAGGTAAAAAAGAGGATGATGGATATGAAGACAAAGAGAGATGTACCCAAAAAGCCGGAATAAATACTTTTGCCTACGTTATCTATATGCTGGGCTCATATAGTTGCACTTCAACATGAGGTTCTTGTTCAAAGATATCTTTTATTATTTTACGAACATCTTTCCATTGTAATCCCCCAAGTCCACAACCAAGTGGAGGGAGGGCTATTGAAGATATACTCCTTTTTCTTATTTCTTCTATTAAAGCGCTTAAACCGGTTTCAATATATGTAATCCGGCTTTTCTCTTTCCAGTGCTGCTTTGTTGGAAAATTTACGATGTACTTTGGGTTATAAAGCATGTTGGTTTCATAGATGAAAAGCTTTCCGGGTTGCAATTCCTTACGGTCGCATACCGCTTTATAGTGCAAAAAGTTTTCAGGAAACACCTTTTTGAATTGTAGAGCAATACCTTTACCCATAATCCCGACACAGTTCACTGCGTTTACAAGCGCTTCTGCATCGGCGTTTAGCAAATTACCTTTAATGCTTTTAATCATATCTGCCACAGGTAAATAAAGAATGTCTTTTACGCCTATTGCTTCTACTTAACCGCATTGTATAACTCTTTAAAGCTCTCTAACCCGGCTTCAAGGTTTTCGATAATATCATTCGCCAGAATATCCGGATCAGGAAGATTATCCAGGTCTGTAAGGCTTTTATCCTTGAGCCAGGTTATATCCAGGCTGGTTTTATCCCTTGCAAGGATATCCTCATATGAGAACCTTCGCCAGCGGCCTTCAGGGTTAGTTTCCGGGTGATAGGTCTCTTTTCTTT
>CAZSZQ010000229.1:0-5076 GCA_964610475.1 uncultured Desulfatiglans sp. | reverse complement strand
GGCAACCTTATTCCCGATTACTTTGGAAGAACCGAATTTCCCAAGATGATGGGTTACACAATGCCTTTTACCACATTTCTCTCTGCTATCGGGACGCCATTGGCAGGATATATCAGGGACGCAACCGGCAGTTACATCCCGGCTTTTCAATTCGCCATAGCGGCACTGGCACTGGGATTGATTTTTATTGTATTTGCGAAGCCGCCTATGCATCCTTCGCTTGGAAAGAGTTCTGTATAAAAATATCCCTGACAATAAAATGAATTTTCAGAGGACAGTAACAAAATCCTTGATGTTGCCGATATTAACTGAATAAATATTGAAGAAAAAAAGATTGGATGGAGGATATAAAAGTGGAGTTTCCTTTTTTAAACACCTGGGAAAAAGGCGATGGTCTTATTAATACCGCCAATTCGGCTATAAGCAGTCAGCTTTCAGGGCAGGGTACAAAATCCATTATGGGGTGGAGTGGTGTAGTGATATGGGACAGGGATATTGACCCTGTTGACATGCTTCATGCCTATTTAATGCGGGTTGCCTCTGAATCGTGCGGAGAATGCACACCCTGCAGGCTTGGAACGGTCCGCCTGTGCAGGGTCATGGAAAGGATTATTGGAGGGAACGGCAGGATAAATGATCTTGTATTCATAAGATACATGGTGACTCATATCAGTGCGACAGGAAAATGCGATATTGGCCGCACCATATCCAAGCCTGTTCTGGATATTCTTGATGCATATGAAGAATCCTTTATTGAAGTAATTGAAAAAAAACGGCAGGTGAAAAAAGGAGAATACAGCCATGTGGTCACTGCACCCTGTATTAATGCCTGCCCATCTCATCTGGATATCCCGGGATATATCAAAAATGTACAGATGGGTAACCTGCAAAAGGCAATGGAAATAGTCCGGAATGACTGTCCAATGCCCGGCACCATAGGCAGGGTTTGCGTCCGCCCCTGTGAAAGCAACTGCCGCAGGGGTCTCCTGGACGAACCCATTTCAATACGCGCTATTAAAAGATTTCTGGCAGACAATGAGATGAATGGTGTTATTGAAATTAAAGAAACACCTTTGACTGTTAAAAAACAGAAAGTTGCCGTAATCGGCGCCGGGCCTGCCGGTATTTCATGTGCCTATTATCTTGCCAGACAGGGCTATGCCTGTACCATATTTGAAGCGCAGGAAGGCCCGGGCGGCATGGCTGCCTATGGTATTCCACCCTATCGTCTGCCCCGGAATGTGATTACACATGAAGTGGCGGTTCTGGAAAAACTTGGTGTTGAGATAAAATATGGTGTGAATATAGGAAAAGATATAAGCATGGAAGAAATAATCGCCCAGGGGTATGCGGCAGCATTCGTGGGAGTCGGAGCCCCGGATTCATCCAAAATGCGATGTGAAGGAGAGGATGCCGGATACAGGTGTTTTTTGACAGGGGTGCATTTTCTTGCCGAATCAGCAAGGGGAAGAAAGCCAGCAGAAGGGAAAAAACTGCTGGTAATCGGCGGAGGGAATGTTGCAATGGACTGTGTGCGCACTGCCAGAAGGCTTGGATTCGAAGATATAAATCTGCTTTACAGGCGAACAGAAGCCGAGATGCCGGCTGATCCCCAGGAAATCAGAGAGGCAAAGGAAGAAGGTATAAAATTTCACCATCTTGTTGCACCGGTTGAAATAATAGCTGAAAATAACACGGTGAAAGGATTGAAATGTCTCCGCATGGAGCTTGGTGAACCGGATTCCTCAGGAAGAAGGCGTCCTGTTCCTGTTAAAGGGTCCGAGTTTGTTATCGACTGTGATGTAATCATCCCCGCAGTCGGCCAGATATGTGTGGTGGACTGTGTACTTCCTGAAGAAGATGTCCTTACATCATGGAAGACCCTTATAGTAGACCAGACAACATTCCAATCCGAAAGAAAGCATATCTTTGGCGGCGGTGATTGTGTCACAGGGCCCCAGACTGTGATCGGTGCTCTGGCGGCAGGTAAAAACGCAGCCCGCTTTATTTCTCAATACCTGCAGCAGGGGGAATGTAAACCTGAAATAAATGACCTGCTGCTGTCTGTTATATCCGCAGGAGGTGTTTATGATCCTGATGAGACCTTCTCTTATCCGGGTATAACCAAAAGGGAAGAGCCTTTTGTTCTCGACCCTGAAACCCGTGTCAACGGATTTGATGAGGTGGAGGGCTGTCTGACACCTTCCCGTGCAAGGGTTGAGGCAGACAGATGCCTGAGGTGTTACAGGCTCCTGATGTCAGCAAAATAACCGTGGAAAACATTTAAAAGTAATACCAATATAGATTGAAAAGGAAGTATGCCATGTCAGAACTTGAAATAAATCATCGGGTGGTTTCATTTGAGGAAGGACAAACCATCCTGGAAGCAGCGAAAAAAAACGGTATAAACATCCCCACATTATGCTTTCTGGCGGATGCAGCACCCACAGGCCGATGTCGTATCTGTCTGGTAGAGGTAGAAGGAAGCGACAGACTGCTTACCGCATGTAATACTCCGGCAGGGGAGGGTATGAAAATATTGACCGAAAGCTCGATAGTTATAAAGGCCCGAAAAACAAATCTTGAAATGCTATTTACCTCCGGAGCTCATAATTGTTTCATAATGGATCAACCCCAGGATAACTGGACCCAGAGCCAGTTAATGATCATGGAACAGCCATGGCATAATAAAATGTGCCCTTCATATGGTGACTGTCGTCTTCAGGATCTGGCTATAGAATATGGTATCAGAGCTGATGATCTTGAGCTTAACTACGAAGGCCATCCCCTGGATGATGAAACCCCCATGATCGTAAGGGATTTCAGCCGATGCATAAGCTGCGGGCGTTGTGTTCAGGCATGTAACGAGATACAGGTAAACGGAGCGATTCCGGTACCATACGGCTCAAAGAAAGACAATACCCTTGGATGGTATCCGCTGGTAGACTATGATCATTGCACCCATTGCGGCCAGTGCGTGGAGGTTTGCCCAACAGGAGCATTATTTGAAAAAAAGGCTTTCGGGCAGGCAGCAGCCAATGGAACAAAAAAAGTGCGCACTACCTGCCCATACTGCGGAGTCGGATGCCAGTTATGGCTCCATATGGATCGGGACAGGATTATTAAAGTTACGGCAGTTGAAAATGGGGCTCCAAACAAGGGCAGGCTGTGTGTAAAGGGACGGTTCGGATATGATTTTATCTATTCCGAAGAAAGGCTCAAAACACCTTTAATAAGGGAAAATAACGGATTCAGGGAGGCATCATGGGATGAAGCTCTGGATCTTGTTGCTGATAAATTCAAGGAGATAATCAAGAAACATGGCCCAGATGCAGTGGCAGGTGTCAGTTGTGCCAGAAGTATAAATGAAGACTCCTACCAGATGCAGAAACTCTTCAGGTCAGTCTTCGGCACAAACAACATTGATCACTGCGCGCGTACTTGACACGCTCCTACTGTCGCAGGTCTTGCGACAAGTTTCGGGTCAGGTGCAATGACCAATTCCTTCAACGAGTTTGAGAAGGCAAAGATGTTTTTTGTGATCGGTTCAAACATGGCGGAAGCCCATCCCGTGGCAGCAAC
The DNA here is from genome assembly GCA_964610475.1 of uncultured Desulfatiglans sp. Classification (GTDB taxonomy): domain Bacteria; phylum Desulfobacterota; class DSM-4660; order Desulfatiglandales; family HGW-15; genus JAAZBV01. The sequence continues at coordinate 1,494 of CAZSZQ010000229.1, read as the reverse complement.
ATTTGTGAAGAACGCTGTCATGAACGGGGCCGGGCTTATTGTGGCTGATCCGCGCAGGCATAAACTGGCAGACCATGCATCCCTTTATGTACCTATAAAGGTAGGTAGTGACATAGCCTTCCTTAACAGTCTTATGCATGTGCTTATAACCGAAGAGCTGTATGATAAAAAGTTTGTGGGCTCATGCTGTGTGGGTTTTGATGAACTCAAGGCGAAGGTGATGGAGTATCCGCCTGAAAGAGGTGCGGAGGTCGCTGGAATAAGTGTTGGCCTGCTCAAGGAAACGGCAAGAAAACTCGCAAGTGTAAAACCGGTAATGCTGTGTTACACCCTGGGAATCACAGAACATACTTGCGGAAAAAACAATGTAATGTCTGTTGCCAACCTTCAGATGCTGCTGGGTAATATGGGAGTTGAATGCGGAGGCGTAAATCCCCTGAGAGGTCAGAATAACGTTCAGGGTGCCTGTGACATGGGCGCGCTCCCGAACGTTTATCCGGGTTATCAGAAGGTTATTGACCCTGCTTCAAGAAACATATTCCAGAGGGCTTGGGGAGTTGACAGGCTGCCGGACAAAAACGGACTGATGATCCCCCAGATGATGGAAGGATTGACCAGCGGGAAGATTAAGGCTTTTTATATATTCGGTGAAAACCTTGCAAATACAGAACCTGATATCAGGCATGTGGAGCACTGCCTTGAGAGCGCCGAATTCCTGGTCTGCCAGGATATATTCCCAAATGAAACCACAAAGTTTGCGGATGTAATTTTCCCATCTGCCGCATGGTGCGAGGATGACGGTACATTTACAAACAGTGAAAGGCGCGTAAATCGGGTCAGGAAAGTGGTGGAACCCCCGGGACAGGCAAAACCAAACTGGTGGATCATGAAGCAGATTGCGAAAAGGTTCGGGCATGACTGGAAATCCGACAGTGGAAAAGATATATGGGACGACGAGATATCCGTACTGACGCCCTCGTTTGCAGGTATAAAATATTACAGGATAGAAAAAGACGGGCTTCAATGGCCGTGTCCTGATATTGAGCACGGCGGGACCTGCTTCCTTCATAATGATGGTCAGTTTTCATGCGGGCTTGGTGTGTTTACATCTGTTGAATGGACTCCGCCAAAGGAGTTACCTGACGAGGAATATCCCATGGTACTGAGTACAGGACGAAGATTGTATCATTACCATACCAGGACCCAGACAGGAAGATCGGGCGGTTTGAATGATCTTTTAAGTGAAGAAACTGCTGACATATCACCAATGGATGCTGAATCCATGGGCATCAGTCATAATGAAAAGATCCGTGTTCTATCAAGGAGGGGCAGTGTGGAGGTGAAGGCCAATGTCACTCCACGTGTACCAAAAGGGATGGTATGGATGGCCTTTCATTTCAGAGAAGGAAATGCAAACTGGCTTACAAACCCTGTATATGATCCGGAGACACAGACTGCCGAATACAAAGCCTGTTCGGTACGTATAGAGAAAAT
>CAZSZQ010000228.1:0-5213 GCA_964610475.1 uncultured Desulfatiglans sp. | reverse complement strand
TTGCCAACCGGCCAATGGTCAAAACTGCTGAGGAGTTCATTTCCTTTGCAAAGGAGACCTATGAAGAGGATGCAGAGGAGTTTCTCAGGCTTTGCGCCTCATCAACCGGAAGCATTTCAGAGATGCTGCATAAGGCAACTCGCTGCCATATGGAGCTTGGGATAAGGCTCCTGGCAAGGGCCAAGGCCAGGACAGGTGAAAAGACACCGATATATTACTGGGTATTTGACCCGGAGATCCCCGGCTGGGATAACCCTGGCTCATTTCATTCATCGGACCTCTGGTTCTTCTTTGAGACTCTGGCCAAATGCTGGCGTCCCTTTGTTGGTAAACATTATGACCTCGCACGTAAGATGTGCAACTACTGGTCTAACTTTATCCGGTCAGGCAACCCGAACGGCAAGGATGCTGACAATAGCGATATGCCCCTGTGGAAGCCCTTTACACAGGATGATCCCAACCGGATATGGTTCTGTGACCATGTTTATCCCGAAAATAAAGAACCGGACGATCTGATAAAGTTTTTGATTAAAAGATTCAGTTCTCCTGTTTAAAGCCGCTTGGCGTATTGAATGGGACGCGGTTGAAGGTCACTATTTTTGACCGCCTTGTCGTTTTATTTGGAGGGCTAGCGCGTGGGGAAAGGCTTGTATTCTATTGACAAACCATTACTAAAAATATTAGTTATTTTTTGTATGCTTCAAGAAATTTTTCCGGGGAGATGCCGGCTTGCTTTAATGCACTTTTAAGTGTTCCAATGGCAACTTCTTTATGCCTGGGTATGACACAGCCTTTATGTTCGCAGCGCATGACAACATGACTACCTTTTTGTCTTGCTTCATAGAAACCGAGCCGCTTTAATATTCTTATAGCTTCATCACCTGAGATGATGGGCAGCTCAGGCATTAGCAGATACCTCAAATGTTGTAAGAATAGATCGTGTGGTAGGATTTAAAGGGAATTCTTCAAGGTAAAGTTCGGTTGCTTCCTGAAGATTTTTGACTGCCTCCTCAATTGTTTCTCCCTGACTGGCAGTACCGATCTCCGGACATTCTGCAACATACAGGTCGTTTTCTTTGTGTATCACTGCTGTAAAGGTATTCATAAAATTGATCCTTTTCTATAAAATATCAAAATTAGACATATTATCTTTAACAAAATTATAAAATACAAGCTTTTTCCATTAACCATGATACAATAAATAAAATGGTCAGATATTAAGCTTAACATTCTGTGTCATCAGACATTCCTGCAACTTGCTATAATTGATTTTTCTCGGAGGAATTCCTTCCTTGACTGCCAATGCTGCGGCTGTGCCTGCCGCCTGACCGGTGCCAATACAAAACTGGATAGGACTCAATGTGTTGATAGCCATTTCATCAGCAGAGACACAGCGACCTGCTGCGAACAGGTTATCTATCTTTTCAGGGACAAGGCATCTGTATGGGACATGGATATGAGGCTTTTCTGTAACCGTTGCTAAAAATGACGGCGCTTCGAGTATTGTATCCTCATGGACTGCCCCGGACTCTATATCTTCCATGGTCACTGTATATTCTCCGGTTAAGCGTCTTGTGCACCTAACCCCGGTCTGGGTTGCAGTATCCATCAGGTAACAGTTTTCAAACCCGGGCACATATTTTTTAAAAAATTCATATGTTATCCTCATCCTTTTCCTGCCCGATATCTCTACATGAGTCAGATCCTTAACTTCAAGCCCGTCAAAACCGGAGAGCTGATTGTTAAACCACATGACATCATCCGGCGTGCATGATATTGCATGTGTAAACCCGCCCTTTTCAGTGCATTCCCTCATTAATTCAGAAAACCTTTTCTTCTCGGTCTCTTTAAATTCATGAAATCTTTTGCTGTCGATTCTACAAAACCTGAAGGTAAAAGAGAGTTTTGCAGCCCTCTGATCCGATTTTGGCATTCCGCCAAAGGCCGCTCCTGCGGATGAGTAGATATCTCCATCCCCGGTGGTATCGATAACCATTTTTGCCAGTATTGCCTGCCTTCCGGATTTGCTTTCAAAGAACACACCCTTTATCCTGTTTCCAACAACAATTGCCCTGCAGCCCAATGAATGGAGAAGAAGCTCAACACCGGCCTCTTCCATCATATCGTTTAATATGCATTTAAGTATTTCGGGGTCAACCTGGGCGCTGAGCACAATCCTGTTTCCTATGACTGTAAAGGGATATCTGCGCCAGTAATCCAATAACTTTTTGTCGTTTGAACCAAGGTCTTCCTTCCTTGGATGAACAGCACCGCCAGCATCATCGAGCCTGTCAATAATTTCCTGGCATATACCTGCGATCTGCTGTTCATTTGTTCCATCACTCATCGGCATGATACACAGAACAAAACCACCGGTTGCGAGCCCCCCCAGGTAACCGAACCTTTCAAGCAGTATGGTCTTAACACCGTTCCTGGCAGAGGCCAGGGCCGCACCGATCCCTGCCGGGCCGCCTCCTACTACAAGGACTTCTGTCTCTCGGTAAATATCTATCTTATTAGCATCTTCAATAATAGATGCCCTGATTAAATTCTTTTCACCGGGCATTTACGCGCTCCTTTGGATGTATCAGATGTAAATACTCACTCATGTTCACTTTTTCAATTACGGGGGCCGTAATGGGGTATTTCCTGCCCGAACTCGTATGCCCCCAGATCCGGCAAAGTTCCGGTATAATCATCGTTAATGTTGGGCAATTTCATCCCTGCATCAATAGCTTTAGCACCCGGTTTTAACCTGAAGTCATAATCCCTCGCGTTATAAAGCCTGCCGGGGTTTTCGGTTGTCAGTGTCTGTACATTCCTGAAAATATCATAATCCAGCAGGACACTATGAGAATCCTGTCCGGTTGCGTTGCTGTATTCTGCAAGGGTGCGGAAACGCCGGTCTACAGGTTTTCCCTTATAGTCAGACAACTTTATATAATCCGGTGATTTCCATATGAAGGAGAAATCTGCACCGGGATTTGGACGAAAACCATTGTAATCCGAGCTTGAATAATTGGTAGCTGTTTCCATGCTGAACACTTCAGGTGCGGAGCTCTGCCCGAGAATAAGGTTGTTGCGATAATGCAGATTGGAGGCCTGTCCCATGGAGAGTACCTCGGATGTAAAGGTATTGTGATACACAAGAATACCCGCACTGTTGGCTGTAAATTTTACCGAACCCCCTTCAGGGGCATGGTAGACAATATTGCGTATAAAATATGCCGGCCCTCCAAAGACAGGCTGGGTACTTAATGAGCGATGCGCCTGGTTGAAACAGCGGTTACGAAGAACACGGATATTATGTATGGCCCCATCGGCCTCAATGCAATTATCATCCACATTGGTAATATCATTATTGTAAATGTCTATTGATACAGGCATACGCTCGCGTATTGGTTCTGGGTTACCATCAGGCGCACCGTAGGTTGCATGATCAATCCCGTCGTGGAAGTTGGCAACATAGTTATAGGCAATAACGTGGCCGGAGCCATATACCTTTACGGCCAGTTCTGAAGGTACAGGCGTGGGGTAGCCCGGAGTATTGCGCCACACATTCCCTATCCACCCTTCCAACCGGTCAGGATGACTTTTACCGATAAAGGTATTATCAGCGATATAAAAATCCTTTGACCCTGACCAGTCTGTATAGATACCGCGGCCTATATTCTCAAGACGGCAGTTCTTGACCGTAAGCCCTACTGCCCCGGTGAGCCCCTTATAACCTGCCTGGAAGGCCACCTCAGTGTTTCGGATTGTGAGCCCTTCAAAGTAAAGATAATCTGATGCCATTACATCAAAAAGGATATGATTCCCATTGCCATCAAAAATCACCTCGCCATCACCAGCAGCTATGATGGCTATGGGTTTTTCTGCTGTCCCGCCCTGACGAAAACGATAGGTTCCGTCAAACAGGAGCCCCAGCCGGTTTGCATAATGATAGCGGTCATCTTTATAGATGCCTGCATGAACCAGCATGGTATCACCGGGTTTTACCCTGGGAGGATAGGCGTTAAACCAGTCGGCGCCGTTTGCGCTGGTATAAAAGGCGGCCAGGAGCCCTGTAAATGAAGGCTCCTGTTTTTTACCTTCAAACCCCGGGGGATATACATGAAATACCCGGCCAGAGTTAAAGGGACTGGGCTCAGGACGGTTGCGGATAAAGATCTGTTGCTCTTTCGCCTTTTCCACCCCGTCCGGGTCAGTGAGTCTGAGATTTACCTCATATTCAGTATCGGCCTGCAGATCCATGATACTGCCTGCAAACATGTTGGGTACAGTGTAGTCAAATGCGTTGTATGTGTTTATCAGTTCCTCATTCTGCAACCGTAAAAGAGGAAGGGCTTCATGCCAGTCCTTCGCGCCACTAACACGATAACGTACAGACACAGAGGCATTGCGATTATCATCACCATCAATATACCACTCAAAGCCAAGAGATGTAAGTGTCGGAGGTTCTATTATGAATTCACCGGAATATGCTTTATTACTAAGGGCACTCCTTTCCTCTATAACAGGCAGTGTAAGATATGAGCTGTATTGTGAATTGCGATATATTGTAACCTTTGGTGCGGGATCGAGCCTGGGTGTTGACTCGTCTGCAAAATTTATTAACAGGCGTATGCGGTGGCCCGCTTTGATAATCATTGATACAGGCAGAATATCAAATTCAAGTTCCGCAGGTTTATTTGGCACCAGGTAAGACACATCTTCTTCATAAGACCTGTGCCATGGTAACCCGAGGTTGTTATAGGGCGGGTCATTAAGACTCCGTAGTGATGCCCTTAACCTTCCATGAACATTATAGGATTTGACTGTATTATCTGGCCCCACATCCTGGATAACAGCAATAAAATCTCCATCCGTAGCTGTTGATGATACCCACAGGTTGATTGAGGGGTGGCCTGTAATCCGGATATCTTTATCCAGGGGAATAGTCTCGTAAACAATGTCGCCAACCGGTAATTGCCCGCGCGGAGCAATGTTATAGGAGACAGTTACTTCATCCTTTTGATCAACGCCAGCAGGTGCCGCTGTACTTAAGGAGCCTTCACCAAGATAATATCTGATCCGCTTTTCTTCGGGCAGAGGCCATTTCTTTGCTGAACGCCACTCGGATCCGGCCGGGGCATTATAGGTGTAATAATATACCCTCTCTTCATCCATAATGCCGTTTTTAATGCCCTTGAGCCAGTAATCAAAGAAACGGC
>CAZSZQ010000227.1:0-5235 GCA_964610475.1 uncultured Desulfatiglans sp. | reverse complement strand
TAAACATAAGACATTAAGGAATTCTAACTTTTTTGGATATTAACCTATTGAATTTGTTATGTCAAAATCTGATTTTATTCCAAATTGAATGATAACGGGTAAACTGCCAGAAACAATGAATGGGATATTGTGAAATAAGCGGCGGGGTATAGAAAAGTAAAAGGGGACTTCCTTCACGGCGTGCTTTAGATAAATAATGTTGTTTGATTTTACCCTGTCTATTACGCCAGGATTAGTCAGCTAAGGTGCCCGGGTCTTCTGCATCATGTTATGGGTCGATATAATTGCAAACACTCTTTGCACGAACGTTATCCCTTATCCCTCATGAGTCCGTTACACTTACTGCCCTGCAGCGGGAGTTAAAGCTTCTCCGTAAGGTAAGAAATGCCTTCATGGATGAGACCTTTGAAAATATGGAGTGAAAAGAGATCGAGGGGGAGGGGATTATACGAGGTAACCAGTTTATTATGAATACATGGATATTTATTGTATAAAAATCATTCTTGTCCAAAAACGAGATTTATTGTATGGTCTATCCATGCCTGGCGCCTTATATCGCCCTGTTATTTTGCCGTAGTTTTGGCTTGACCTATATGGGCTTGTCCGGGAGTGGCGGCTTTCATGACTTTTAATAAACCCCTGAATATTTATTTAATAAAAAAATATTTCAGTTAATAGGAGTCCATTTTGTATGGGTTTTAGACCGTGCATAGATTTACGTAAGGGCAAAGTTGTTCAGATTGTTGGCGGGACCATGAGAAGTGACGATACAGCAGATGTCAATTTTGAGACTGAACGTTCTCCGGCTGACTTTGCCAGGATGTACAAGGATGATAATCTGGCAGGAGGCCATGTCATATCCCTGGGATCCGGCAACAGGGATGCAGCAATGTCAGCTCTAAATGCCTTTCCGGGAGGCATGCAGATCGGCGGAGGAATAACTCCTGATAATGCATTTGAGTATCTGGAAGCTGGTGCAAGTCATGTTATTGTTACTTCCTACCTTTTTTCCGACGGCAAGATCAGTAATGATAGACTGGAAAAATTACTAAAAACTGTCGGAAGAGAAAGACTTGTTATCGATTTGAGTTGCCGTAAAAAGGCAGGAGAATTTTATGTTGTAACCGATCGTTGGCAGAAATTTACCGGGGTAACTATCAACAGGGATACCCTTGACATGCTGTCTGAATATTGTGATGAATTTCTTGTTCATGGTGTTGATGTAGAAGGAAAAAGGCAGGGTATACAGGAGGATCTGGTTGATATACTGGGCGAATTTTCACCAATACCTGTGACATACGCAGGTGGAGTGCGGTCTTTATCAGATATGGACCTTATACTGAAACTGGGCAAGGGCAGGGTTGATGCCACTATCGGAAGCAGCCTTGATATTTTTGGCGGGGATATTTCTTACAGGGAAGTGGTAAAGTGGCATTATGAACATACTAAAGGATAAGAAAAATTCTAAAATTCCATTCACCATGGAGAACACGAAGAACACGGAGAAGTAATTTTTAATCTAAAGCTCTGTGAATGCCGTGGTAAAAAAATTCTTCAATCATTATGTTTATTTTGAGGTAGCACTTGTTTTTAGAGGTTAAACTGCCTGAAAACAGGAAAAAATTTGCATATAAGCATGGATAAAGAAAATTTTACAGGATAAATACAATGAAACGATTTGTTTTTGTTTTAATTTTGGTTTTATTCAATCTGGAAATTTCAAACGCTGTGGAGATTGAACCAATAGATAACACCTATCTGAATGAGATGCCTGAATTCTACAGTAATGTTAAAAAGCTCGCTGATAAAGTCTGGCCAGGAATGAAGATAGGTCCTTTTTGTGCTTTCAGGCTCAATGGCCCTGCATTCATAATGAATCACCCTGATCCGCCAGAGCAGGCAAAAAAACTGGAGGATAATATCTTTGTCTTCAGCCAGCAGGATTACAATCTGATGGGTGCTACCAATACCGAGATAAATGGTCTGTTGACCGCTCATAATGATTACGGAAATGAATTTTATGGTACTGTAAACCAGTTTTATGCAGAGATGTTTCATGAACTGCATCACATTTACCAGCTAAAATATGTAAAGAACCTTAAATTCGACAATCCTGCGGATCTGCTTACCTATCCGGAAGAGTTTAAGAATGATGCAATAAAACAATACGAATATGAGGTGTTACTGGATATGCTTAATGGCTTATCAACCAACTTTCAGGAAAACGTGAACAAGTTTTATACCTGCAGGAAACTCAGGAAACAGGATATAGGAGAAAAATATATCGAATATGAAAAGGCCGTGGAATCTGCTGAAGGCCCTGCGGTATACTGTGAATATCAGTATATGAAAGCATTTTCATCTTCTGAGGTTGATAAAGAGTATATTCACAAGAGGTTCTTCAATTCACTGGTAGAGCCGACCTATGGCAGGAATGGCCTGAGGGCCAGGCATCTGCTTACAGGTTTTATTCAGTGCATGGTGCTTTCAAAACACATAAAAGGGTGGCAGGAAGAATATTACAACTCTGGAAAAACCTTAAATGAATATTTCTTTGACAAGTTAAAACCAGCGGAGACTCAATTACCCGATTTAGCTCCTTACTTGGCAAGGGCAGAATACTTTACAGGTATCGAGCAACAGAAACATGCCGCAAATCTAAAGGCTTTTAACAATCAGGAAGGATTGAGGGTTAATCTTGTTTTCAACAGGATTCCAGATTTCAGAGGATTCGACCCCATGCATGCCGAAACCCTTAAGGAGAGCCTTGTACTCCATACAACCTTGCTGAAGCTGGGTAATGGTAATAACATGCTTAGCATCATTAATCACAAAGCAACCACATCATTTGCTGATCAGATTTGGTTTGTGAAGAGTGTAACGCTTTTTGTCCCGAAAGAGGCTGTCAGGTTCGATGATGGCAGGCTGAAATGTCGATTCGAAAATGTTGAAATTGACTGGAAGATGTTAAAACAGGCTGGATCTGATGATTCATATGTGATCGATCTGGAATAGAAACAGGCTTATATCAGTCTTGCTATTACTGGATTCTAAAAGTTCTAAAAATCCTTTGCGGTTTTAACCCGGAACCATATGACAATAAAAATAAAAGAAATATGCTCAAAGTCAGTCCTCTCTTCATCAAAGATATTTGACTATGTCATTAATCCGTATGTCGGGTGCCAGCATGCCTGCTCATATTGTTATGCCCGGTTTATGAAAAGATTTACCGGGCATAAAGAACCCTGGGGTGATTTTGTAGATGTAAAGATCAATGCTCCGGATCTGTTGAATAAAGAAATTAAGAGAAAAGATAAAGGGACAGTATGGATGAGCGGGGTCTGTGACCCGTATCAGCCTCTGGAGTCAAGATATAAACTCAGCAGAAAATGTCTTGAGATACTTGAAATGAACAACTGGCCGGTTGTTATTCAGACAAGATCCTCTCTGGTTCTTAATGATTTGGATATATTAAAAAAGATAAATAATATCGAAGTCGGGCTTTCAATCACCACTGCGAATGATGAGGTAAGAAAGATATTTGAACCAAAGGCGCCCTCTATCATGGAACGGCTGAAAACTGTTGATACATTGCATGAAAATGGTATCAGGACATTTGTTATGATCGCACCGATCCTTCCCGAAGCGGAGAATCTGATCAGCAGACTTAAAAGAAAGGTTGACTATATAATCTTTGATCGTATGAATTATAACCATGCCGACAGGATTTACCAGAAACACGGGTGGAAAGACAAGAACACAGACGGTTACTTTAAGCTTGTACGAAACAGGATAGTTGATGATTGTGCTGAACTGGGGGTAGCGTGCAGACCAGTTTATTAAATGTTTTACATCCTGGACAATATGGTCATAATAACCATATTTGGAGGAAATTAATGTGAAACACCATATCCATAGCAGAGGCAAAGACCGCATTTTCGGAATGTCTAAGAAGGGAATATTATCCCTTATGCAAATACCCGGATCGCAGCTACTGCAAAATCCGGGTTTAACCCCTGCTAAAACATAGTTGACATATCTTATACCTTTACCCATAATGCTAAAATCTCACCGGGTATATTTTCATCAAGTTTTAAGTAGGTTTTACGCTGATATTTTTACAGGTTGCAGAGGTATTTGACAAAACCCTCTAAGGATTATTATTGGGGTGTTGTACGGTAACTATTCAATAACGACAGCAGATGGTTATGAATTTGGATTGTATTTCACACAATTGAAAGGCAGGATTATGAGCGGAGCAGATAGCGGATCAATAAAATTTTTGAAATGGCTGTTAGCGGCTTATTCAGTGTTGTTTGTTATCCTTGCGATTCATCCGGTGGATAGGGCCACCTGGCTGGTCGAAAATCTGACAGTCTGGATCATCCTTGCAGTGATCATCATTCTCTATCTGAAAAAAGTCATTTTTTCTAAAACGGCTTATGCGCTGATGTTTGTACTGGTCTATTTGCATACCATTGGCGGGCACTGGACCTTTGCAATGGTGCCGTTCGATTGGATTACCCGTCTTTTTCATCTTTCCAGGAACAATTTTGATCGGGTAGCACATTTCTCGGTGGGCTTTTATGCCTTTGCAATAGTCGAATTGCTGTGGGAAAGACGCCTGGTAAGAAACAGATTTCTCCTTTTCACATACCCAGTTTTTTTTATTGCAACCGTTGCCATGACCTACGAACTGGTGGAGTGGATATACGCTGCCTTGTCTGATCCCGCTGCCGGAGCAGCCTATCTGGGGAGCCAGGGAGATATCTGGGATGCTCAAAAAGACATGCTGTCCGATACCCTGGGCGCTCTGGCTGCCGTGATATTTTATTTCCTCTTACGAAAACCGGTTTTTGAAAAGAAAGAAGCGCAAAAGCATGAGTAGGAAAAAATAGGGGGCAGAGCCACATAGGGCGGCAGGTGTATTGCATACACAGTTGACAGATATAAAGAAGAATGGTCAAATCTCGGAATAGCTCATGGGTAAAGTCTATAAGAAACTATACTGAACATTATCTTTTCAATAAAGTTTCCAGTAGGTTTTCACTGGTATTTAATCAGGTTGCAGGTTGCAAGAGTATTTAACAGAAACCCCCTAGTGATGAATATTTGGGTGTTGAACGAGTAATATTAACTAATTATATCAATTAGATTTACCAATGTGATTATTTTAATGATTTAACGAAAATTATAATTATTGGATGTTGAACAGAAACTGTTTAATAACTTGTT
>CAZSZQ010000226.1:0-5235 GCA_964610475.1 uncultured Desulfatiglans sp. | reverse complement strand
CAACAACATCTTGTATGCCAATAATATGGCCAACAAAAATATGATCTTCCGGATCGAATTCAACCCTGGCGAAGTAGCCTTTGTGATTCATTGCTTTCATAATAAAAATCTATAAGAAAAACGCCATGAATGCAAGCATAATTTGATTGCACTCATAAACATATTCACCTGAAAGTAACTTTTGATTCTAAATACTCTTAAACAAAAATCGCCGATTAATTAAATACCGATTGAATAACCACTCTTCTCTTGACTCACATGGTATTATTTTCTATTTTCATTTAAGTAAAATATTGATACATCTCAAACTCATAATTCAGAACTACTCTTTCGGAGAACAGTCCATATCAAGGCTACTTGAGAAACTGCTTTTATTTGTTTCCATTTTTTGTATGCTTTAGTTTTTCTCTGTAAGTGTGAAAGATTGATTTTATTAATCGGGTCAACAAACATCTTAAGGAGGATTTATGAAACTTCAAAAACTGGGCGGGATCGCCGCAATTGCCTCAGTATGTACACCCACTATATTGTTGGAGGTAATAAATGATTAAAAAGATATTGCTTAGTCTTATTGGCCTATTAATTTTTGTATCTGCCTCCATATCTATTTTTTATCTTGTAGATAAAAATAGCCGCCTTAAAAAAATAGAAGCAGATAGTAAATTGGCTGAAACCTCAGCCGGAACCATTGAATACAAAATAACAGGCGATAAGGGTCCGGTAGTCCTTTTAATGCATGGGACTCCAGGCGGTTGTGATCTTTATTTCCCTATGGAAGGTTATCGTGTCCTGACTCCTTCCAGACCTGGTTATTTACGCACACCTTTACAGGTGGGCGAAACACCTGCTGAACAGGCAAAGGCTTTTTCAGCTTTACTGGATACTTTGGGGATAAAAAGGGTAATTGTATTTGGTGGCTCAGGAGGCGGCCCCGCAGCGATCAATTTTGCTGCTCTTTTTCCTGAAAAAACCATATCACTGATTTTAAATGTGGCAGTCTCACAAAAATTACCCCCACTTGAGCTTCAAGGTCCATCTTTAATAGAATCTTCTGATTTCTTAATGTGGATATTTTGCTCCCTGGCAAAAAATGATAAAGTTTTTAAATCAATTCTTAGCGGGTTAGTACCGGATCAGGAACAAACAGCTATACAATTGATTTTTAAAGACCCAAAAAAAACAGAAATGATAAAGACTAATTTATTGGCTATTTGGCCCCCTTCACGAAGGGCCGCCGGGCAGCTAAACGATACCAAGCAGTTTCAAACATTTAGCCCCCCTGTTTCCGAAGTCAAAGTCCCAACACTTATAATTCATGGTTCTAAAGATATTGCGGTACCTGTTGAGCAAAGTAAAAGAGCGGCTGAGCTGATTCCGGGTTCACAACTTGAAATAATAGAAGGCGGAGGTCATTTAGTGAGTTTTTCCCATTATGAAGAATTTATGAAAATCATGAATCAGTTTATTAGGAAAGTTACTACTGGTAGTCAACACACTGAACATAAAGAGTGAACACTGATGCCACCATCCGGAATTTTTATCTTTCCGGATGGCCACTCTTTTCTTGACTCACATAGTATTATTTTCTATTTTCACCTAAGTTAAATATTGATAAATCTCAAACTCATAATTCAGAACTACTCTTTCGACACTCAGTTTATATCAAGGCCACTGAGCATTATCGGCCTGTATTTTTATTCATTTTGATGTTTTAGCTTTTCCCTGTACGTGTGAAAGATTGATTTTATTATTCAGGTCAATAACGTCTTTAAGGAGGATATATGAAACTTCAAAAACTGGGTGGGCTCGGCACGTTCCCCATGGTGTCCTATATCATAAGCACCATCTGGTTTGGAATTGAACTGTTGCGGCAAAAATGATCTCATAATTAACTCAGTGAAAAGTACACATTTAATATTTAATAAACAACAAGAGGCATCAATCATGGTATCAAAAAATGTGAATGTCGGAAAGAATCCCAAACGGCGTATCTTAGTATGGTTAAAACGCCTTGGAATTGGTGGCGTCATTTTTATATTACTAATTTTCCTTGGGGGCTATGCTTATCAAGCCTTTACTGATTCTCGCACTGAACGACTTTACCCGCCGCCCGGGCAGCTTGTGGATGTCGGGGGATATCGGCTACATTATCAGAGCAGCGGATCAGGTGCTCCTGCTGTTGTACTTGAATCGGGTATGGGTGGAGGGGGCATGGATTGGGCACTTATCCAACCTGAAGTGGCAAAATTCACACGGGTAATCTCATATGACCGGGCAGGGCTCTGGTGGAGCGAAAGAGGGCCAAAAGATCGTACGAGCAGACAGATTGTAAAAGAGTTACATGCCTTGCTGGAACAGACAGGTATCCCCGGCTCCTATGTCCTGGTGGGGGCCTCATTTGGTGGATACAATGTGCGGTTATTTACACATGAATATCCTGAACAGGTCGCGGGGCTGGTTTTAGTGGATTCAGTGATTGACTTTGGGCTGGATCGTATACCGGAATCAATCAGGAAAAACCACAAAAACCTTATAGTGACTGCGAAACTGGGGGATATATTTGCACCTTTCGGGATTAGTCACCTAATTATGCCGAGCTTGCTTGGTGAATTACCAGCAGAGATAAAAAATTTATGGCTCGCAGAGAGTGTTAAGACTGCCACTTTCAAGACAAGCTGTGCTGAATGGCTCAAACTGGATATCAGTACATCTCAAATGGAAGGATGCAGGCTTCCACCTGATATCCCGGTTGCTGTACTATCTGCATCAAGATCTCCTAATCCTGAGGTCTCTACTGAAGACCAGTCAGTGTACTTGAATGTTTTTCATGAAGAGCATGCGGCTATAGCTCGCCAGTCAGTCAACAGCTACCACTATATTGTGCCAGATAGCGGGCATGCGATTGCATTTGAGAAACCTGATGCGGTCATTGATTCCATTCGGAGAGTGGTTGAGTCTGTCAGAACAAAAACAAAACTGACCTCTCCCAAACCATAATAGAAAGGGGTAAATCTCATATGTCCAAACATGGATTTACACGCATATGGAAGCTCAATCCTGAGAAGTCCGACTTTCTTCCGAACACGAAGAGCCAGGTACTGACAATTGAAACCGACGGCATTGATATCTCGATACAAGAGGAACTTGTAAATGACAGGGATGAGCATCTCTTCATTTCCGTTAAGGGCAGGCTTGATGGAAGCGACAGTCCGGTTACTGGTACTATGTTTGCCGACACTGTTGCATATCGAATGCTTGACAACCACACTATTGAAGGGATCGCAAAGAAGAATGGCAGCGTCTGTGTTAAAGAAACAGCAGTGCTTTCCGAAGATGAGGCTACTGTCCATGTCACCTATGAAAGTTTTGATGAACATGATAATGCTCAAATATTTCATGGGATATTTGAACGCATTACTTCCATCTAACAGGGCAGACTGCTATCCCATCAACCGAGTTCCACGATATCGAGGGCAAGGGACATGATCTGGTTTTTAGTTGGCCTGAGGAGGTTAACCCTTTATTGATCGATTTTATCAAAAGGTGATCATTAAACATTCACCCTGTTAAATAGGGTTCCTTCCGGGAAATTTAACTGGGTTAATGGAAGGCAGAATATTTATAATGTGACTAAGAGTGTCGAAGAGGGCATTTCCATCGAGGCCGTGTGAATGATGGATATGTCCAGCATATTAACAGGACTCATATACAGGGGGCTTACACCCCATTTATTCACGCCCATGCCTGGCGAACACGATCAAATCCACTCGGTGCAAGACTATCGCCTTGCTGGTTATTTAAAACATACGATATGTAAACAATTTATTTACAGGTAAACTAAATTAAGTTACAGTTAGCTCATGTAACTATATAAATATACAGCATATTTTGAAAATGAAGTGCTGAGAAAGCGTCCATATTTAAAAAAAGAATGGTGCATAAAGATTATAGAAAATCCAATTAAGGTCGAAAGACAGGAACATAATCGTTATCGCTTTTGGGGTAAAGTTGAAGAGTTTGAAAATCGCATATTAAGAGTCGTAACGCTTGATGATAAATTGACAATTCATAATGCTTTTCCTGACAGGAGGTTCAAATAATGAAATTAAATTATTATCCGGAAACTGATTCTCTTTATATCGATTTATCATCAAAACCAAGTGAGGAAAGCATAGAAATTTCGGAAGGCATTATTCTTGACTATGATGATAATGGCCATATTACTGGGATTGATATTGATAATGCCAGTCATAAAATTGACTTGAATGAAATTATTCTAAATAAAATCCCTGCTCAACTGCAAGCAATATCAGCATAAATACATCAAACATTGTCCTGTTATTCAGCGTGACAAGCTACCACCATGCCGGATCAACCTCTAAAAAATGAAAGGGGATACTGAATTTATATTGTTCATCTTGTTAATTTGGTATAAATTATTAGCGTTATTAAAGTGCTTAACAGATAATGATGTGTATCTAGAGAAGAATAAATTAAAATGTAACTTTCCGAGAAATAAGAAGAATTCAATTTTATACAGGAGTTTTATTATGTATGACCGTATTTCAATTGATCACAGCATATGTCATGGGCAGGCATGTATTAAAGGGACTCGTATTCCGGTTCATCAGATAATACGTATGCTTGCAAATGGTGATAAATATGAGGAGATTCTGGAGGATTATCCTTCATTAAAGGTAGAGGACATTAATGCCTGTCTGGAATACGCTGCTTCTCTGGCAGAAGAACAGATGACGCCTATCGAAATGATCGGATAAATGTTGCATGAAAGTCTTGGTGGATGAAAATATTCCTTTATTGACTGTAAAAGAGCTTCGTTTAAGAGGTTTTGATGTCAGAGATATTCGCGGAACTCCCAGCCATGGAATAACAGATGAAGAACTATGGGAAACAGCTCAAAAAGAACAAAGACTTCTAATTACCACAGATAAAGGGTTTTCAACTAAACGCAATGAAGATCACCATGGCATATTGATAATACGCCTAAAACAGCCCTCGCGATTGAAAATACACGATCGAGTAATACAAGCGATACACAAATATTCTGAAGATGAATGGCATGGGCTGATGGTGATAATGAGAGATGTAGTTCAGAGTAGTTGGAACTTTAAGAGTAAAACATAGAGTGTATCACAGAAAAACTTGTAAATGAAAGGGATGAGCATATCTCTATTTCCGTTCGGAGCAGGCTTGATGGAAGCGATAACCCGGTTA
>CAZSZQ010000225.1:0-5315 GCA_964610475.1 uncultured Desulfatiglans sp. | reverse complement strand
CGGGAAGCACAATGCTCTTTGGCACTGTCTTGAACCTCCGAAAAAACACATAATATTTTTTATTTATTAAATTCACTAAAAAACATTACCTTTCGAAAACCTGAATTGGATTTAGTATCACTTGATATTTATCATGTCAAGAGCTTTTTATAAATCCTTTTCTGTGGCAAGGCAAAGTCTTCCGGCCCCTGCTGCCTTTGCCAGATCCATCACCTTTACCGCCTTGTTCAATATCACCGCCCTGTCGGCCTTTATCACTACAAGCCTGTCCTTATCTGACCCGATCATCTTTTTTATCTCTTTAAACAGAATGTCGAGGGGCACCTCCTTGTTCATAATAAACGCCCTGCCGTCCCTGTCGACATATATGGTGATTTCCTGCTGAGTCTGAGGAGCCGCCGCCTTTGCCTGGGGCAGTTTTATGGAAATGCCCTCGTCCACCAGAAAATTGGTTGTAAGCAGAAAATAGATCAGAAGCATAAATACTATGTCTATAAGCGATGTCAGGGGCGTCTGGATTTCATACGGTTTTCTTTTTCGAGGTTTTAATGACATGATTTACCCTTATTTGTTTAATCTTCCAATGCCTTTTATAAAAGCAACAGCCCCTGACTGAAGTACTGCCTCATATTTTTCTATCCTGGAGAATAGGTAACTATGAGCAACCATTATAGGGAGCGCTACCATCAGACCAAAAGCGGTTGTCAGCATGGCCTCCCAGATGCCTCCGGCAAGTACTGCGGCATTTACCTTTCCACCCATCTCCTGAATAACCATAAATGCCTTAATCATCCCAAAAACAGTTCCAAGAAGACCTAAAAGCGGAGCAATATTACCCAGTGTAGCAAGGGTCTGCACATATCGGGAAAGGTTTCGCACCTCTTCATCAGTGGAATTGGAAATGACCGTCTCAAGGGTTTCCCTATCCTGCTCAATTACATCCACTGCATGCAATAGCACCCTTCCCATTGCGGAGTTACTTTTTATGAGCATGTCCTGAAGATGTTTTTCATCGCCTTCCTTAAGCAACTGTACTGTATTTATAGCCAGATCAGCGCCATGGTTTTTTAACATCGAAAACCTGATCAACCGCTCAACAAAAATGGCAAGTCCTATGACAGAACACAGCAAAATTGGTATCATAACCGCGCCACCTTTAATAAATAAATCAAACATCCTTTTTCCTCCTTAATAATTACATTTTACCTTTTGACAATCCCCTGTAGAGACAAGGCATTTCTTGTCTCTGAATTGTTTCCGGGCAATGCATATCTCTATTAAATTATTCTGTAACCGCCCCCTGATCCTGTCCGGTCTCTTCAACGATATCAGGAGTTCCGTCATAATCCAGATCCCTTTTTCTTAGTATAATCGCCTCCGCCTCATCATATTCTTCCCACAGGTCAGGTTTTCCATCCAGGTTCTTGTCTTCTTCGACCAGGGTGACAGCGCCGTTTTTATAATGGAACCATGTTTCCGGTTTACCGTCGCCATTATCATCCTTTTCCGCCCTTATGGCCTCTTCCTTTTCATCATAATACCATGCGATGTCCAGGCGGCCCGCGTTCTCTTCATCCTTTTCTGCCTTTTGGAGTTTCCCCTTTTTGTTATAGTATTCCTTTTCGTTTATTCTGCCGTCACTATCAGTGTCTATTTCCTTTACAGACAGAACCGATTCAATAAAAAAGGACCTTACGTCCGGATTACCATCCATATTCACATCCACTTCAACGACGGCATTGAAGCCGGGCCGGTCAAAATACTGTTTTGTTTCAAACCTGCCGTCAAAGTCCGCATCCTTTTCAAGCCTTGTCTTTTGGTCATTATTGTATAAGACCTTCATATCTATCTTGCCGTCGTTGTTTTCATCCTTTTCCATCCTCGAAATCAGGCCTGAATGATAATACTGCCAGGTGTCTGTTTTTCCGTCGCTATTAGTATCGGACTCGGCTCGTATTTTCTCTTCATTATCGTTGAAGTAAATCGTTGTGTCCGGCTTTCCGTCCTTGTTTTCATCTACAGTCTGAAGGTTTATTCTGGAATTTTTATATAAAAAAGATGTTTCAAGAAAACCATCGCCGTCCTCATCGTAAAGGGTCTTTACGGGCGCCTGATCCTTATAACTCCTTATCCTGTCTGTTTTACCGGTAAATTTTGTGTCTTCCTTAATTTCAAAAACATTCCCTTCATTATCAAACAGTGTAAAATGATCAATTGTCCCGTCAAAGTTGCTGTCCTTTTCCTGGGATGCCGGTTTACCATTCTTAAATTCTGTGAAAAGATCACTTTTTCCGTCGTTATTGCTGTCTTTTTTTTGTGAACTTATCTCCCCGTTTCTATAATATCTTAATGTCTCGAGGGTCCCATCTTCATCAAAATCATGGCTGCTTTCTGTCGGGTTGCCTTTTGAATCAAAAAGAACCATCTGCTCCGGTTTTCCGTCCGCATTTATGTCAATCTTTTTTTCAATAGGGAGATCATTTTTGAATATAACTTGAGTATCGAATTTGCCATCACCATTTGAATCTTTCTTAAATAGATTTAAAACCCCCTTTTCATACTCATAAACAGAATCAAATTGCAGGTCACCTGTAGAATCTTTTTCCACCTTACTGATCTTTTCATCAGCATCAAAATAGACTTTTTCTAAAATATTGCCTTTTACATCAATACGCTCGGACAGGACACGTTTTTCGTCCTTGAAATAGTCACGGTTGTCCACATTGCCGTCTGCATCCGAATCCCTTTCGGATCTGACCAGTTTTTCATTCTCATAATGTTGAAACCTGTCCATCCTGCCGTCTGTGTTGCTGTCTATATCAAACCTTACGGGTTTTCCTTCCTTGTTAACATAGATAATTCTGTCCGTCTTTCCATCTCCGTCTGTGTCTTTCTCTATTTTTTGAAGATCAGCGGCATTGGCAGATAAGGGGATAGCAATAAGTATCCCGGGAAAAATAATACGCCGGAACAGGAGCCTTAACATCTTTACTTTTATTATATTCCTCATGATATCAGGTGGTTTCAAAGATAATATTCAAACTGAGAGGGACATCCTCTTTAAAAAATCTTCCGGGGGGTTTGGGAAAAGGGACGGCGCTTTCTACCGCCCTGATTGCAGCATCATTGAGTATATTGTGTCTACATGGCTTAATAACACGTATATCCCTGACCGTGCCGCTAAGGGTCACCACAAATTCCACTGTTACCTGCCCTTCCTGCTGCATGACCCTTGCCTCTTCAGGGTATTTTTTAACAGATTCTATCCTTAGTATTACCATTTCAAAATAGTTGTTTGCGGACTCAAATTCCACATCATTACCCAGAAAATCGGCGATCCTGTAATTGGAGTCCGCCCCTGTGATCGTTGAATCGACGGCAGGAACAGAAATGCCTTCCATAAGGCCCTTGGCAGAATTGTCGCCAGCCGGATCAACATTTACCTGTTTAAAGGCCGGTATGGGATGATTGATCTGTATCGTCTTTACCTCCTGCGGAACGTCAGGGGTCCTGGGTCTTAAAGCAGGCCGGGGAATCGCCCTGGTTTCAGGCTTTGACGCGTCAAACATAGACAGTTCAATGTATGTAAGAGCCTTTGATCTGTATATACCTGAAATATGCATGAATAATATTACATGCACCCCCAGGGAAAATAAAACAAGTCCCTGCAACAACCTGTTCGGCCTGTTTATTTCTCTTTCTACCGCGTACATTTTTTCATCCCCTCATAATAAATCCAATTGAATTGCCCGGGCATTTATCTGCGCATAACCCGCAGTTATCACAAATGGTCCAATTAAATGCGCTGCTGTCGTATTTAAGCCCTGCCGGATTAAGTCCGAATTGACAGGCCTGTGAACAAACTCCGCAATCCAGGCACTTATCTTCTTTTAACCTGAGCCGTAATAATTTCCATTTACCGAGAAGCGAAAGACACCCGCCAGAAGGGCAGAAATACCTGCACCATCCTCTTCGCACCAAAAAAATATCGATTATCAGGACGATTATCAGCAATCCCGCTCCCGCTATGCTTAAATGATGGTGGGTAAACAGATAAACCATCTCCCTGCCAAGGGCATGGGGCGGATCAAAAACCGATATAATCGTCATGCTCAAAAAAAAGGTTAATAAAAAAAGCACCCCGGC
Organism: uncultured Desulfatiglans sp.; assembly: GCA_964610475.1. Classification (GTDB taxonomy): domain Bacteria; phylum Desulfobacterota; class DSM-4660; order Desulfatiglandales; family HGW-15; genus JAAZBV01. The sequence continues at coordinate 1,169 of CAZSZQ010000225.1, read as the reverse complement.
GAAAACATATCTGAAATCCCATCGTTTAAAATTAACAGGCCTTGGGATTATTTTTTTTTTAGCATCCAGTTTTGCCACAAATTCAAGGATAAACCCTACAGGGCAAAACCATGAACAAAATACACGCCCAAATAATAATGTAAGCACAAGAGGCGCAGCCACGGCAATCAATGCGGGGATGTATACGTTCCTAGCCGATATAACTGATTCAATAAAGGCTACAGGATGTAATATATTAACAGGTCCTGCTGAAAAAGCCCATGTGTCGCCTGTTACAGGAAATACAGAAGGAGGCGGCAACCGCCCCATAACCACTTCAGAAGGTGACCATTCATACATATTTTGCGACAAAGCTGGAATGACAATGATCATGATTAAAACCAGAAGCTGGGTCACACGTCTTACGGCTGTTATTTTAAAATTCTTTTTTCCCTTGTTCATTACTACTTCTGCTTCTTTTCTCAATGATCACTGCCGGTAACTTTTTGGCATTTTTATTTTTATCAAGGAGTCTTTTTACAAGACCTCCGTATCTTTTCTCAAAATAACCCGGGCCACTGCCCTTACCATCAAGACCTGTCAGATTTTCTCTTACCGGACATATATAGGTACATACTCCGCACCCCAAACAATATCTTTCATCTATATAAGGGAAAAGTCCTTCCCCTGCGACAGGCTCATCAGGAGGTTTTCGCAATAACGCCTTGTCTTTCATGGGGCAATTGAAGTAACATTCACCGCAAAATCCAAATTGCCATGCCACACACAACTGCTTATCCAGCCTGGCAACCCCTGTTTTAAAGTCATTTGATATTTGTGAAAGAGTTTCTTTTTTATTCTCTATTAATTTCAATGCCCCGGTCGGGCATGCCTCACCACACCTCAGATACTTCCCAAGCGGCAGGCTCTCTTCGCTATCATTTTTACCCCTGCATAAATAGCATGGGGTCTTCAGAGGATCAATATATGGAGTATGTACAGGCAGCCCATAACTTATTTCAAGGAACTTAATACTGTCAAAGGGGCATGCCTCCGCGCATTTACCACAACGAATACACTTTGACATAAAATCGTTACCTGCACCCGGAGGTCTCAGAATGATGTCGTCTGAATCAGGCAGGGATGGAATAAACGCCGATAAACTAATGAGCCCGGCCTGGTGTAAAAAT
>CAZSZQ010000224.1:3247-5319 GCA_964610475.1 uncultured Desulfatiglans sp. | reverse complement strand
CACTCAACCATGTCATTCTTTATGCCAATACCAAAAATGGACAGCTCCCCAAGCACAACTCTGGCAATTATATTTTTTGTCATTCACATTTTTAGAATGTCTGTTTTTTTCTTTATTGCAGGATTTTTTGCCCATATGGTTTTTCACCGCAAGGGCGGGGCCGCATTTATAAAAGACAGGGCAAAACGTATTTTATTACCTCTAATAATAGGCCTGTTAATTCTTTCGCCCCTGACTGTCGCTTCTGTTATGTGGGGATTATTTCAACCCTCCTGGATGACTGCCCTGTTAAATACCCTAAAGAGTCTGGCGGGCGGGACCTTGGACATAACCTATCTCTGGTTTCTGTATTATCTTTGCATATTTTATGTACTGTCTCTTACCTGCTACTGGATTTTCGACCGTTTCATTGACAGTACCGGGCACATACGCCTGTTTATCGATAAAATATTATCATGGGCCATAGACTCATATTGTGCTCCGATATTACTGGCAGTTCCTGTCTTCCTCTGTTTTTACTTCAGTAAAAGCTGGTTTCCGTGGATGGGAATTTTGAGTCCGGAAAGTTTCATGCCTAGACTCACAGCCCTTATAGGGTTTGGAACCGCATTTGGTTTTGGATGGATCATTGACCGCCAGACTCATCTTCTTATAAAGCTGGAAAAAAACTGGATGCTATATCTTGGCATCGCAATAGCTCTGACAGTTTTCTGTCTCACTCAGGTCGGCACTAAAACTGATTTCATGTCCATGCTGATGGGAAAATCACAATTGGAAGGATGGACAAGGTTTCTATATGCTGCAGCCTACTCACCAGCTATCTGGTTCTGGACCTTTGGAATTGTTGGCACTGCGATGCGTTTCTGCTCAGGGTACAGCAGTCTTCGCCGTTACATTGCAGACAGTTCTTACTGGCTTTATCTTATGCATCTGCCGGTTATTTTTCCATTGCAGGTAGTAATGGCCGGATTACCCCTGCACTGGACATTAAAGTTCTCCATGATACTTGGTCTCACCATGGCTCTGGGTCTTTTCACCTACAAATATCTTGTTCGATCCACATTTATTGGGGCACTGCTGAACGGCCGCAGGTATCAAAAGCCCATAAAAATTAAAGATGTTTCTTCGGTACAAATTTTAAAACCCTGTAATATCAGCCATGCTTAAAGTTAAAGGAGAATAAAATGTCTGGTTACATCAATATAAATCATAAAAACAATGTAATTGCAGAGCTCTCCGGTGTTTACAAACGGTATGGCAATACAGTTGCTCTTGATGGAGTCGATCTGCAGATACCCGGAGGAAAGCTGCTGGCAATATTGGGACCAAATGGCGCCGGGAAAACCACGGCAATTTCCCTGTTGCTTGGTTTAAGGGAACCGGATGCCGGGAAAGTCACCATCTTTAACAAGTCACCCATGTTTCTTGAGGCGAGACGCCAGGTAGGTGTGATGATGCAGGAGGTTACATTAGCCCCGGAACTGCGCGCTCAGGAACTTATTGATCTGACAGCAAGTTACTATCCTGATCCATTAAGTGTAAAAGAGGTAATGGAATTAACCAACACTACTCCACTTGCAAAACGGCCATATGGAAAGATGTCCGGCGGTCAGAAACATCAGGTGCAGTTTGCCATGGCCCTGGTCGGCAGACCTAAACTCCTGTTTCTGGATGAGCCTACCGTTGGAATGGATATACAGGCCCGTGAAATGATGTGGGCAATGATGCGTCGACTGGTTAATGAAGGGACTTCCATAGTCCTGACAACCCACTATCTTGAAGAGGCAGAGGCATTGGCTGATCAGGTAGTAGTTCTTGCAGGTGGTAAAATCGTTGCTCAGGGAAGTGTGGACGATGTTCGTACCCTGGTGGCACGCAAAGAGATTTGCTGTAAAACAAAATTAAATATCAAAGAGATCAAAACCTGGCCTGGTGTTCAGGGTGTAAAAGGAGATAAACAGCGAGTTATTATTAATGTGATTGATGCAGAAGCTATTGTCCGGCGTCTACTGGATGAAGACAAAGGTCTTAAGGGACTGGAGGTAAGCCGGGCCGGTCTTGCTGAGGCTTTT
>CAZSZQ010000224.1:0-3147 GCA_964610475.1 uncultured Desulfatiglans sp. | reverse complement strand
CCCTGATCTGGCCTACATTTCATATTAACCAGATTATAAGGAATGCCCTGGGTGTAGAAAGCCAGATCGATATATGGTTTTGTGTTATTATCCTTTTTGGGATAACTGTGCTTTTTTCATTCCTGGCAGCCCGGCGGTTTTCTCGCTCTGGATAGCTTCATAGGAAAAGGCCTTGCACTGTAACTCACAAGGTAATATATTTTGTAACTTAATTCTTATTATCCGGATCAATCAATGGACACTGACCGTTTTGAAGCACTCAGACTTGAATTACGCCGCGGCTGTCTAACCCTGGCGGTACTGGCCCAGCTTCGCGTTGAACACTATGGCTACACTCTCCGTAAGGCACTGTCTGACCAGGGACTGGAAATCGATGAAAATACCCTGTACCCGCTTTTACGGCGCCTTGAGACACAGGGACTTCTCACCAGCGAATGGCGCGAAGAGAACAGGCGTAATAAGCGTTTTTATCGCATTTCACCCGAAGGTGAGGAGATCTTCGGGCAATTACTGGAAGAATGGAACAAGATCAATCAGGCACTGGATAAAATTATTGAGGCATAATAATGGAACTTCTTGAACAATACTTAAACATCATAAAAATGTATCTTCCCCGGGAACAGAGGAATGACATTATTAATGAGCTTTATGAGAACCTGCTTTCTGAAATAGAAGATAAAGAAGCTGAGCTTGGGCGGGAACTGAACGAGGATGAACAGGCGGATATTCTTACACGGCATGGAGCCCCGCATCTTGTGGCAAAACGCTATGCCCCTGATCAACCGACTTTTACCTTTGGCAGGCAGTTAATCGGCCCGGAAACCTTTCCGATCTATGTAAAAGTACTCTGGGTTGTTTTGGGGTGCATGGTCATCGTCCATGCATCACTGGCCATCCTTGGAAAGTCTCCGGGAGTTGGCCCTGTTATCAACAGCATATTCTGGACATTTGTCGGAACGACACTGACAACCATTGTAATCGATCTTATAAGAAAAAAAACAAAGCAGTACTGGCATTCTCCGGCAATGTATTTTTTCCCGATACCAATGTGGATACCGGTAACAGGATTTTTTGTTTTGACTTTCTGCACTCTCTGGTGGGCAGCCGTTCCATTTTATCCATGGCTGATTTTCGGTACAGCAGCAGGTGATCTGGAGTTAACAGGGACATGGCATTTTTATTACATTCCTGTACTGTTTCTATTGCTGATCAATACGATATTTCGCGGGGTTACTCTCTTTCGTTCACAATGGATGCGGTATTTATTAATTGCGCGTCTGCTCATATATTTAACCGGCTTTTCCATGCTCTATTTTATTCTTAATGGCTATCCTTATGTATCTGTTTCTAATATGGAAGCCGGTCCGGGAATCAATAGTCTTGCCCATAATATCAATGAAATCATATATGGAATTCTTTTGGTTGGGGCTCCTGTCTACTGGTTTATCAGCATAATTATCTGCGGCTGGTTATTAAACAAATACATACAGCGCCGTCTTAAACATACTCAAGATATTCGATGAAAACCATGATTTAGCAGGCTGGCGGTTACCTCCCCATAAGGAAAAGGGTCATAAAATTAGGGCATTAAGAAAACAGAGACCTAAAAAGTAATTTTATTAGAACATTTAATTATCCCTTTTACTTACTGGAAGAGTAAAAATTGTGATCCTATATTCAGGTTTTTTATTTAGCAGTTAGGCCAAACTATCTGCAATATATTGCTAAAATCTCAATATTTTGAAATAATTACCTTCTAAAAATCACAATCTCATTTATTTTATAATGCATTATCAAGCACTTACCATCAGGGCATGTTTTGTGCATTAGTTACAGGGAAAAAGAATCACATACTGTTTTATATATCTTACATGGATGAAAGATACGGGCTGAAATAAATAAAAGGAAGGTGGTGACATCATTTTTAATTGGCAATAATCAGACCGGTGTGATTCCAGGGCAAGTATAGAACAACATAAAACAACAATTAAAGAGGAGGGATAACATGACAAAACAGGTTTATAATAAACAATCTAAATGGGGAATCGTGATGAAATCATTACTGATAACCACGATTCTATCTCTGGTGTTTACTTCGGGTTCATTTGCTACTAATGCTTATGAAAAAAACCCTTTCATGGGCAAGAGGTTTAAGAATGTGATTATAATGATCGCGGATGGTGGCGGTTTTAATCAATACCTTGCTTCCAACTATTATCGATACGATGAAAATGACACTCCTATACTTGACCTGTTCCCAACAAGACTGGCCATGAGTACATATTCTACCGGTCAAAATAAAGACACATCAGATGATGCGAGTGTTGTTTACAACCGCAACAACTGGAGCGATCCTGTTAATTTCCAATATGGAGCAACAGACTCGGCCGCAGCAGCGAGCGCCATGTCCACAGGAGTTAAAACCTGGGATGCGGCTATTGGTATCGCTCCCGACGACACTGTGCTGACACATTTAGCACAGGATTTTGAAGCCCTGGGAAAAGCGACCGGTGTTGTGACCTCTGTGCCCTTCAGTCATGCAACACCCGCCGGCTTTATCGCCCATAATAGCAATCGTAGCAATTATGCTGCAATTGCCAATGAGATGATAATGTCCAGCGCGACCGATGTTATTATGGGATGCGGTAACCCGTTTTATAATGATGATAATCAGCCAGTAGCTGCTAACTATTCTTTTATTCCCCAAACTACATGGGACGGCCTGGTAGCAGGAACCCTAACCGTTGCGGACGCTAACGGAGATGGGATTGCTGATCCATGGAAATTTATTCAGACAAAAGCGGAGTTCGAGGCGCTTTTAACAACAAGAAAAATACCGAACAGATTGATAGGTATTGCTCAGGCTTATCAAACGCTCCAGGAGATGCGAGATGTGGCTAATTGGTCAGCGCCTTCCTACACAAGCACTCTCAATGCCGGCGTCCCCAGTCTTTTAACAATGGCAGAAGGCGCCCTCAGGATTCTTAAAAAAGACAAAGACGGGTTCTTCCTGATGATTGAAGGCGGGGCTGTTGACTGGGCAGGTCACTTTAATCAGCCGGGCCGTATGATTGAAGAAATGGATGATTTCCAGGATACAGTCGAGGCTGTTTACGAATGGGTAGAGAGATACAGCAACTGGAACGA
>CAZSZQ010000223.1:0-5350 GCA_964610475.1 uncultured Desulfatiglans sp. | reverse complement strand
TTTAAGATACTGGATAGAGAGGATATTTCTCTTATTATCCTGGATATAAAAATGCCCGGTATGGATGGATGGGAAATTGCCCGAAAAATGAAATCCGATGAACGCAAGAAAAACATACCTATTCTTTTTATTACCGCAGAATACCTTTCGAACGAATTTGTTCAAAAGGGATTTGAAATAGGGGCTGTTGATTATATAACCAAACCTATAGAGCCGTTTCTTCTTCAATGCAGAGTTGATGTATTCCTGAGGTTATACAGACAACAGATTGAACTTGAGGAGAAAGAAAAAAGGTATATGGAGTTGTTCAATCTTGCAAATGACCCTATTCTCATTCATGACTCTAATGGAAAGATATATGATGTAAATAAAAAATCGGTTGAACTGACGGGTTACAGCCGTGATGAACTGTTACAGATGAATATGTTTGACCTTAAACCAAAATGGAAATCTTCATTTGAAAATGCAGGGCTTCCAATGATAATTGAAAAAGGAAGCGCCTCCTTTGAAACGGAAATATTGAAAAAAAACGGGGCTGTTATAGAAATCGATGTAAGCGCCAACATGATAAATTATCCAAGAGAGGGTCTTATACAGGCAATCGCAAGAGACATTACTGAACGTAAACGCACACAACAGACACTTATTGCAGCAAAGGAAATGGCTGAGGAGGCAAACCGTGTTAAAAGTGAATTTCTTTCAAATATGAACCACGAGATAAGGACGCCTATGAACGGCATTGTGGGTATCCTCGGCCTGCTTTCAGATACAGACCTTGATGATGGACAACGTGAATACCTTTCTCTTTTACAGGAATCAACAGAAGGGCTTTTAAAGCTGGTAAACGATCTGTTCAGGTTCTCAAAAATCGAATCAGGGAACATGGTAATTGAGAAGGTATTAATGAGTCTTCAACAGGTTATTTCTTCGTGTATGGATTATTATCAGCCCCAGGCAAAAAGAAAAGGCCTGCAATTGAACTGGACTCTTGACCCGAATATACCTGAATGTCTTGTCGGTGACCCTGAAATCATCCGTCAGGTGGTATTAAATCTGGTTGGTAATGCTGTCAAGTTTACGGAAAAGGGCAGTATCAATTTCAGGGTTGATATAGAAAATATCGCTGATCAGAATGTACTCCTTCACTTTAAAATAGTAGATACAGGAATAGGCATACCGGAAAACAAGATGAATATTATCTTCAGGGAGTTTACCCAGGCTGATGGATCATCAACAAGGAAGTACGGAGGAACCGGTCTGGGATTAAGCATATGCAGCCAGCTTGTAAAAATGCTCGAAGGTGAGTTATGGGCGGAAAGTGTTGAGGGGCAGGGGAGCACATTTCATTTTACTGCAAAATTAAAGACAAGATAATATGACCTTTTTAATAGAGTCTCTTGAAACCATACCTTCTCTTATAATTAAGCATGGGTCTACTGTTACATCCAGTATTGTACTGCCTCTACCCCCAGCTGTAGGCCCGTTATCCAATATCAGATCAATCGACGAACCAAAGTAATTATTAACCTCCTCTGCCCTTGTACATGGCGGCATTCCTGATATATTGGCGCTGGTTCCTGTGATAGGCCGGCCTATAGACCTTGCCAGGGCTGTTGCGAGAGGATGACCGGAAAACCTGATGCCTATTTTACCGGTATCAGCAGTTAACATGGGTGATATCTCTTTGCCCGCCTTGAAGAGCATGGTCAATCCCCCGGGCCAGAATGCATCTATGAGTTTTAAGGCCTGTTCGGGGATATTCTTAACATATTTTTTAAGGTCTTCTATCTCAGGCAATATTATCAGGAGAGGATTCTTCATATCCCTTTCCTTAATTGTAAAGAGCCCTTCTATGGCCTTTTCATTCCTGATATCAACAGCAAGGCCATAAAATGATTCTGTTGGAAAGGCAACTATACCGCCTGAAAGCAGAACCCTGGAGGATTCATCCATTAAGGTTTTCACGCTTTCACGTAAATCAATATGGTAGATCATTGCTGTTCATCTTTATGATATGTTACTCTTTCCAATTAGCAGCCTTTTCTACTGTTTCCTTTGTGAGATTCTCGCGGAAATTTTTTAATGTCTCAGCAATATCAGGATATTTGAGTGCCAGTATCTGGGCGGCCAGTATTGCAGCGTTTTTTGCCCCGCCCTTTCCTATTGCTACCGTAGCGACAGGTATGCCCGGAGGCATCTGAACCGTAGAAAGCAATGCGTCCATTCCCTGAAGAACAGATGAATCTATGGGTACTCCGATTACCGGCAGTATTGTATGGGCAGCTATAACACCGGCAAGATGGGCAGACCAGCCTGCTCCTGCTATGATAACCTCAATGCCCCTTTCCATGGCCGTTTCAATATATTCCTTTGTCTGGTGAGGGGTCCTGTGGGCGGATGTTATCTTTGCCTCATAGGGTATACCAAGGAGCTTTAACTGCTCCATACTGCCTTTCATAATATCTGCATCCGATGTGCTTCCCATTACTACAGCAACGAGGGGGCGAGTAGGTTTCATATTTTTCTCCTTAATATGTTTTTTGTACATGCAACGATTACTTCCATCAACAATCTGGCGCACGGCTCAGGTTTCAAGGCACAGGGTTTTAACCTTGCGCCATGCGCCCTGTGCCCTGCACCTTTATTTAAATGCCATCCCCACCATGGGGTAAACCACCATTCCTGCCAGAAGGGCAATATCCTCTGCAGAGAGTATGTTTGATGCAGTTTTATCAAAAAGCAGATTTCCGTCAGGCGGAAATTCATCATCGCCTTCCCATATGATAAGGGCAACAGGCACACAGGGAAGGGCATTTATCTTTACCGAAAAATCCCCAAGACTGAGCGGTTCGGCATTATAGGCTGACCTGGCAATTTCAACCATCCTGTTTGCATTAAGACCGAATGTCTGGATCAGAGGCGCCTTTGCCCTCCTGATAAATGCATCCATATAAAATCTTCCATCAGGGATATCCTGATATGATACCCACTCACCGGACATTCCAGTGCATCTTGAAGAACATGCCCCGTTAAGGTAATGAAGCAAAAAGGCCTGCTGCTGGATGGATATATCTCCTGTCCCCTCTTCATATGAAAAATCCATACCGGGCCACGAAATATTTATAGCCCTGTTTAAAAATCTCAAACCCAGGGCATTCACTTCATGACCATGTTTTATTATTTTGACACCTGAGTACCCGGCTATAAAATCAGGATCGTATTTAAGAAGCCTGTTTTTAACGATTTCCTTTGCCTGTTTAAAATCATCTATTCTTGCCATATCTCTCCGGGAAATTTTATTTTAAGGATACAGATGTTTCTGATATCCGCATTTTTATTTAATAAATGACATAAAATCAAGTTATTATCTGAATCTTGCACCAAATATCTATTACGGCTTGAAACGCCATGTGTTTAAAGGTCGTTTCATGATTTTCAATCTTGACACGATGGTTAGTTTTCGTCATTGTAGGGGCGAAAAATATTTTCGCCTCTACGGGATCAAAATAGTCACATATTTAAACAGCATATATTATGTCCATGAAAAAGAAAAAAAATAATGTTTTTAACCCGGCTTTTCAGTCCTTAAATAAGATAGCAAAAGAGGCAAAGTCAAAAGGACCTGTAAAACAGATCGAAAAGATGCCTGTAAAACCCGATCCGGATGATGATGATCTATTCAAGGGCGCCATGTCAGGGGTAACTCCGATTTCATCTGGAAAAGGAGAAAAATTAGAGCCCTCAGGCAAGACCAAAAGACCGGCTCACAGGATATCAGACGATGATGAAGAGGTTATTAATCATCTGCAGAATCTGGTTGCGGGGTCTATCGATATGGACTTTGCCTTCAGTGATGAATATATAGAAGGCGCAATAAGCGGTGTAAGCAAAAACATTATGAGAAAGCTTAAAAGGGGCCAATTACCTGTTCAGGCCCATATAGACCTCCACGGTCTTACAAAAAAGGAGGCCGAAGAGGCAGTCAGGAAATTTTTATTATCCAGCCATTACAGAGGATTGAGATGTGTGCTTATTGTTCACGGCAGGGGATTGAATTCTCCCGACAGCATACCTGTATTAAAGGAAAGGCTCCCGATATGGCTTAACAGGGGACCGGCAAGGAAAATAGTAATGGCTTTTTCTTCAGCACAGCCATATGACGGCGGGACAGGGGCAATATATGTGTTATTAAGGCGCTAGGCACAGGGTGCAAGGCACAGGGTAAAAAGCAGTAAAATCGAAATATTTGAAATTTCAGATTTGAAATTCCTGTTTTCCTTGCGCCATGCGCCTTGAGCCTTGAGCCAGTACCCATATCACAATGAATTCAATACACCTGACACTGAGTAATTTAGATTATACTCCTGTTACAGCACAAATTAATCGATCCTCTTTTTTAAAAACCCTATTGCACCGGCAAATACCACCACACCTAAGATAAAAAGCCCTATGAACTGAGGCCATAATACATCCATACCCACACCTTTTAAGAACACACCCCTGATTATAACAAGGAAGTATCTTAACGGGTTTAAAAGCGTCAGGAAGCGGACTATAAAAGGCATATTTACAATGGGGAATATGAGCCCGCTCAGCATGAAAAAGGGAAGTATAAAAAAGAATGTGGTCATCATGGCCTGCTGCTGGGTGCTTGAGACAGCGGAAATAAACAGACCGATTCCAAGGGTACTCATAAGAAAAAGGAGGGCTCCAAAGAACAGTATCAGCAGACTGCCTTCCAGAGGGACTTTGAACCAGAACAGGGCAAAGGCTATTACCATAATCATCTGTCCGAGAGATATTATGATATACGGGATTGTTTTTCCTGCAATAAACTCAATGGGTTTTACAGGCGTCACTATAAGCTGCTCCATGGTGCCCGCCTCCTTTTCTCTGATAATGGCAAGGGATGTAAATAGGAGTGAAATAAGCATAACGAGAAAGGCAACTATCCCAGGCACAAAAAAATAATAGCTGTCGAGGTTGGGATTGTACCATGTCCTGGTTCTGGCATCTATCCTGCCGTAGGTTATCTCCCTTAACATACGATCCTTAATCATCTTTTTATTGAACCCGTTTAAGAGCATACTGATATATGCCATCCTTGTTGCAGAGATGTTACTCATGCTCCCGTCAACAAGTATCTGTATATCTGAAGTATCGCCCTTTTTTATATTCTCACTGAAATCAGGATTGATCTTCAAGCAGACATGTACCTTTCTTTTAAGAAGATATTCCTCCAGTTCATGATCATTCTCTGCAACATGTGTTACTCTGAATGTCCTGTTTTCATCAAACTCATCAATAAGCATCCTGCTTTCACGGGTGTGTGCCAGGTCAAGTACCGCAA
>CAZSZQ010000222.1:0-5381 GCA_964610475.1 uncultured Desulfatiglans sp. | reverse complement strand
TGATAACTGAGGCAGAATCTATTGTTGTCCGGGATGTAGATGAAAAAAACCTGGGCAACCTTAAAAATGTCCCTCCGGGTTTTGATGAAATGCTGGCTCCTTCCGAGAGGATCTCCCGTGAAGAGATGCTTAACATGTCCGACATCTATTTCAAGGCCATGGACACACTTGATGCAAGCTCAATCCCGTGGGACCCTGAAGGTTACAGGGTGGAAAACGGTATGGTGACATGCGGTAAGATTCCCGGGATGGGACCTCCTCCGCCCGGACTACCATCTGCTGCATCATGCATTGCACCTGACGGCAAGATTCCTCCATCGCTCAAGACTATCTATAGTGTTCTCCCGCGCCGCACCCCATTAGTCGATGTAGAAAAGGGTATTACATGGGGCCTGTACTGCTTTAATCATCGGGGATTTGATGTTATTAAGATGCCTGACGGCACAACTCATCAAAGTTTTGCAAATACCCCCAGCTCAATGCCCTTTGCCGATATGTTCAAGATGAAGAATGGCAAGCTGAGGGGTATTTTTGCATATGGGGTCATGCTGCCATATGGTATAGGAGATGGATGGTCTCCATCTATATTTAAATAGTGTTCATCCAAAAACTGATGTTTTTGTGTGAAAGTAGTCAGCCATCAGCGTTCAGCTTTCAGCTAATGGCATATAATACAAAGACCTAGCTGACAGCTGATAGCTGAATGCTAAAAGCTTCATCGGAAAAGTTTTTTGTTTAAATTCTATCAGGAGGAAAGGTTATTATGAGGAGAAGATATTCTTTAACAGCAATTTTTAGTTGTGTTTATTTATTGTTTACTCTTTCATGCTCAAAAGGAGCAAATGAATCTTCAAATGCCCTTAAGGTCATTGGACCAGTTCAGGTGACATCTGAGTCATACCCATTTAATGCAGCAGATCATTCCGCAGTACCGCAGGATCTTAAGTCAGTTAATTATCTAGAAGAGGAGTATTTTGTAAGCGGGAAGGCAAATGTTTATGGTTATGATACAGCAGGAAAGGTTGTGGTCAAGAGCCCTGATGCACCATATACGACAAGGATACATATAAGACGCCCTTTAGATAAATCAAAGTTCAGTGGAAATGTGGTTTTTGAGCTTAACAACCCGACGGCCATGTATGATATGAACCTGCAATGGATGTTCTGTAAGGACTTTTTTTTAGAGAACGGCGATATATGGGTTGGTATTACTGTGAAGCCAGTCTCTATTAATGCACTTAAAAAATTCAATCCTGATCGTTATGCATCTTTGTCTATGGATAACCCTCTTCCGCCTGATCAAAGGTGTGAAATAAAACCATCCTTTCTTAATGATACCACACCTGAAACAGAAAACGGCCTCGTATGGGATATGGTAAGCCAGGTAGGGGCATTATTAAAAGGTAAGGCAGAATCAAACCCGATTAGAGACTACAATGTAGAATACCTTTTTGCTACCGGGTATTCACAGACAGGCGGATACCTTACAACCTACATTAATCTTATTCACCTGCTTGATACAGCAAAATTGGCAAACGGAAAACCCATATTTGACGGTTACATGATAGGTGACGGCGATGCATTTATGGTGCCCATCAACCAGTGTGCCGATGCATTACCTCCGGGTGAGACCAGTGTTGTAATAAAGCCCAGCGGCATACCTGTGATTAGTGTTGTGACGCAGGGGGTATTAAACTCTACGATCATAGCAAGGCGGCCTGACAGCGATGCACCAGAAGATAGATACAGGAGATATGAGATACCCGGTTCTGCACATGTTAATCAGTATTGCAGGGATAATGGACCCAGTGATGCTGATGTACAAAAGGCAGGCTCTTCACCCTCTTCCTCCAACTGCGAAGGAGTTACTGAATTTGGAGTAACCGATTTTCCGATCGAGTTTTTCATGAACAGTGCCTTTCAAAATCTCTATGCCTGGGTAAGAGGAGGCGCGATCCCGCCAAAGGTTGAGCCTATTATTACAGAAAAGGTTCCGGATAAAAACGATATAATTATAAAACTTGATGAAAATGGAAACGCCCTTGGCGGTGTAAGGCACCCATATGTTGAAGTACCTGTGGCGACCTATTATGGAAATAGTAAACCCAAGGATGAGGCAAGCGCATTTTTTTGTACTCTGGCTGGATATAAGGTACCCTTTGACGCTCAAAAGATAAAGGCTCTGTATCCTGCAAAGGAGGACTACCTGAAAAAGGTATATGATGTTACAGATAAGCTGGTAGTAGAAAGGTTCTTAACAGAATCAGATGGTGAGAGGATAAAGACAGCGGCTAAGGATGTTAATGCATGGTAGTAATATTAAACATAAGTGAAGAATTAAAAAACATAAATGATCCTGAAAAATTATGTACAAATGGGGACGCTGTTAGGTTATAAGGTTAAACATTTTATAGTCATCCAGGTTGGGTTTTTCACCTAACATCCTTTCTTAACGAATATAGATTAGAGATATTATTTGAAATAATTGTTGATGAGTAGGGGACGACCGGTAAATTTTAAATTACTTCTGGTAAGCAGTAATACCAAAGCACTTCAAGGTTTACTTTTAACTGACTTTTATTTTTCTAAACAGATACGGAAATTAATAAATAATAAAAATAAATTGATTTTAACTCAGTTATCTTTCCAGTTCCATCTTTATTGCTATGGCTATTTTCTCTAAGGTATAAGGCTTTCTTATATATTGACCTGCTCCAAGCCCTTTTGCCTCTCTAACATAATCTGTTTCTGAAAAACCGCTTACTATTACTGCCTTTTGCCCGGGATGAAAAGTAAGAATCTGTTTATAAGTCTCAAGCCCATTTATTCCAGGGTCCATGATCATATCCAGAAACAATAAATCAACGGTATTGTTTTTCAGATATTCAATTGCATCTTCTCCGTTCGAGACAGCTGTCACGGAATAAGATAGTTCTGTCAATAACTCATATGCAATCTCTCTTTGTTCTTTTATATCATCAACCACTAAAATAGACTGCCCGCTGCCCATAAAATCTATCATTGATAGACTATCCTGTTTTTTTATCAGCTCTTTCTCTGTAGCCGGAAAATACAGCGTGAAGGTCGTACCTTCCCCCACGGTACTTTTAACATCAATATGTCCATTGTGATCTTTTATTGTTCCCCATACAACAGCCAAACCAAGACCCGTGCCGCTTCTTCCCATCACCTTTTTGGTATAAAAAGGTTCAAATATCCTTTTCATATCGTCTGGGGTCATTCCAGTGCCTGTATCAGAAACGGTCAGGACAACATAGTTACCCTCCTTTAAATAATTATGTTCTATGCCCGGGCGGTCAAGATAGATATTTTTTGTGCATATAAGAATTTTCCCTCCATCGGGCATGGACTCTGCTGCGTTTGATACCAGATTCATCACTGTCTGGAAAATATGGACGGGAGAACCCATGATATTTAATGACTTTTTTTCAAAACCG
Source organism: uncultured Desulfatiglans sp. (assembly GCA_964610475.1). Classification (GTDB taxonomy): domain Bacteria; phylum Desulfobacterota; class DSM-4660; order Desulfatiglandales; family HGW-15; genus JAAZBV01. Next base: position 1,923 of record CAZSZQ010000222.1, on the reverse strand, counting down.
GTCTTTATCATGACCCTGGGATGAAATTGTTTTAACTTTTCACATTCAGGGCTTATCAAATATTCACGAACAGTATTTTCTATATTAACTACCTGTGCAACAGAGACTCCCCTTCTTGCCAGGGTCAATAAATCCTGAACAATTGAAGCGGCCTTTTCTCCTGAATTTTTTATCTTTAAGATATGGCTTCTATATGGATTGTCGGCCCCCATTTTTATCAACAGCAGCTCAGGATAATTTATAAGCCCTGTCAGTACATTGTTAAGATCGTGGGCCACACCTCCTGCCAGAGTCCCGATTGCCTCCATTTTCTGCGCATGGGCTAATTGAAGCTGAAGTTGATTTTTTTCTTTTTCGGCATTTTTTCGTTCAATAGAATAACTTATAGCCCTTGATAACAAATCCGCACTTATATGACCTTTTACTAAAAAATCCTGAGCCCCTCTTCGAACTGCTTCGATCGCCACTAAATCATCATCAAGACCGGTCAGGACTACTATGGGTGTTTGCGGTGAACCTGCCTGTATTTTTGCCAAAGTTTCAAGGCCGGAGCTGTCAGGAAGTGATAAATCCAGAAGGACTACATCAAAGGCACCTGAAGATAATTCCTGAAGGCCTTCAGCAAGTCTTTGGGCTGTTTCTATTTCAAATATTCTCCAGGTCGTTTCAGAAAGGATCTCCTGTATCAGCCTTGCGTCCCCCCTGTTATCCTCAATCAAAAGTACTTTGATAGGGTTTTCCATAATATCTTTTACTTGTGCGGTAACTTTACAATGTTCAGCCAGAAGTCTTCAATTGACTTGATAACATTAATGAATTGATCAAAGTCAACCGGTTTGGTTATATAACAGTTGGCATAGCAATCATAGGTCCTGATTATATCCTCTTCAGCCCTGGAGGTAGTTAAAACCACTACTGGGATGCGTCTCAACTTATCGTCTTTCTTTATTTCCATAAGCACTTCACGGCCATCCTTTTTAGGAAGGTTCAGATCAAGCAGGATAAGATCCGGGCGCACTGCATTGTCATATACCCCATCCCTTCGCAGGAAGGATATGGCCTCAATACCGTCCTTTGCAATGTGAAGATTATTTAGAATCTTGCCCTCTTTGAGGGCTTCCTGCGTCAGGCGTACATCACCCGGATTGTCTTCCACCAGCAAAATCTCGATAGGTGAACTCAGTTCATTATCCATGACTATATTTCTCCTTATATTGGGATAGTAAAAAAGAAGGTTGTTCCTTCCCCGGGCGTAGAATCAATCCATATCTTCCCGCCATGACGTTCAACAATCTTTTTGCATATGGCAAGGCCGATTCCTGAACCGGGATACTCTTCCTTGCTGTGAAGACGCTGAAATATTTCAAAAATACGATTTGAGTATTCAGGGGCTATACCAATGCCGTTGTCTCTGACTGAAAACAGCCATTTATCATCATTTTTTTCTGATGAGATATGAATCTGAGGAGGCTCATTACCGTGAAACTTGATGGCATTAGCAATCAGGTTTTGAAAAACCTGCCCTATTTGCCCTCCGTCAACCTTTAAACATGGCAGGGGATCAATGGCAATTTTTGTACCGCTCTCTTCAACTCTCTTTTGCAGATCACGCAGGGTCTTTTCAAGAATTGTATCGAATTCCGTTATTATAAATTCTTTGCCTCTTGTGCCGACGCGGGAATAATCCAGCAAATCATTGATAAGCATCTGCATCCGGTTTGCGCCATCAACCGCATAGCTGATGAATTCATCGGCATCGGAATCCAGTTTCCCCTTGTAACGTTTGGCCAGTAATTGTGTATAGCTTGCCACCATTCGAAGCGGTTCCTGAAGATCGTGCGAGGCCACATATGCAAACTGTTCCAGTTCCTTGTTGCTTCGTTCAAGTGACTTTGTGCGTTCGCGTAATGTTTCTTCCATTTG
>CAZSZQ010000221.1:0-5385 GCA_964610475.1 uncultured Desulfatiglans sp. | reverse complement strand
AAATACCATGTGAGGCCAATCAATGCAATGAGATTCTCTGGATTCCAGAGAAAAAAAAATTTCTTATTCTGGCTTATAAGGTCTCAATAGGAACCAGCCAGACTCTATGTAAAATCCAGCGGGAACTCGTCACACTGACAATGGATGTGGTAATATGAAAACCCCTTTTTCAGCCTTTCTTCCTGCTCCTCTTCCCACTTGTCCAATCCTATCGCTTTAATTCTTTCAGCGTCATGCAGTAGTGTGGGAGTGCTCTTATGAAGCATCCGTATTTTTTCACATGGGAACTCATCGCATTCAAAACAAAATTCTATATCTTTTCCTCTGGCGCATTTCCTTATACCTCAGACATCCGGCGCGCAGTTGTTTTTTTTGCATGCCTTTATTTTCGTATTATCAGATAGCTGGCTCAAATATTCCCAGAAAGCGGTAAATGTTTCATTTTCTCTTTCCTTATCCTTATATGCCGATAGTTCAAGATACTCCTGCAATTTTCCCGCTGTTTGCGTTATCAAGGCGTTTTCCGAGCACAGTCTACAATATAGCCCGCAATAACTTATGAGTTCTTTGTCTGTTTTTTCCATTATAGACTCCTTTTATAGATATGCTGCAAATTTACATTATCACATCTTTAAGAACCCTGAAAAATGTCTCGCTTGCATCTCTTTCCCGCCATGGTTCATGACCGCATTTTTCAAGTTCAATGAACCTAAATTGCCCTATTACCCTTGAAAGAGGCTCTTTAACTCCGGCTACAGGATGCGGATCATAATCTCCGTGTATGGCAATAACCGGACACTTTATATGTTCTCCCATTGCAAGCAGTCTGCCGGATCTGCGAAGTTCAAGTGCGTCAGGCATTACTTTTTTATATATATCAGCATTCACTGTTAATCCTTCAGGCAGTTCATATTTTTTTGATGGTAAAGGATCATATGTATCCGCCTTTGCCGCGAGTTCCCCTATCCTTGCTAATGTGTCATAATTATTCTGACCTGCCGCACTGTTAATAATTGCCCATAATCTATTCATCTCCACTTTATCAGCTTGAGAAAGCCTGCTATGTCTCACGGAATGAATATTGACTGCATATTCAGCCTCAAAAGGTCCGCTGCCTATGAGGATAAGTTTTTTTACAATTTCAGAATATTGTGAAGCAAATATAAAGATAAGCCATGCGCCCCATGAATGCCCTATCAGGATTACTGGAACAGCAGCTTTGCGTATTAAAACATCATGTAACTCATCTACCTGACCATCAATCGATAGATCAGTTTGAAGAGGTTCCAGGATACTGAGGCCAGCCTTGGATAGTTCATCAGCCACTTCCGCCATCTCACCCGTGGCGCCAGGCCCGCCATGAACAACAGCAATTTCATATGGCGGTTTACCCCATGTTCTGTAATTTTTCATACTATTTCTATCGTTTCCATTTGTACAGTGAGAACCCTTGTTGCTTTCCGATTCAACTCAATCCTGATCTTTCTAATCTGCTTACATGAATAAGTCCGCTGTCATGATAGTGATATATTTAAACCCATGAACTGAGCGGAGAGAAACAGGGCATAGATTGCAATCATAACAAGCGCTTCCAGCCGTACAAACTTTCTGCCGGTTGTGACAAACATCTGCAAAAGAACACCGGCTACGATCAACAATGGAAGGTCGCGGTTAAGTATCGCGGATTCGACCGGTAAAGGCTGCGCCATGCAAAGGACCCCCGCCACTGCAAGACCGGTAAAAATATTTGAGGCATATATCTCGCCCAGTGTGACATCAGCCTGGTGTCGCAGAACCGCACCAAGCGAAATGGCCAGTTCGGGCAGAGAGGTCCCAAGTGCATAGAATGTAACGCCAACAAGAAGATCACTCATACCCAGCTTCCGGGCTAGAGATGTCCCGTTTTCCACGATCCAGCTCGATCCAAGGACTATCATTGCCAGTCCGGCCAGAAAGATAGCGACATGCAGCCATGGTTTCTTAATGCTGACCTCCTGGACATTTTTTCTATTTTTTTTGCCTCATCAAGGGTGCCATGAAAATAGGGAAGGTATGCGGCGAGCAGGATCATTCCATCTATCCTGCTGATCATGCCGTCCATAGCAATCACCAGAAGCAGTGCTGCGGAAAGGATCATCCAGCTTGATTCCCTTTCGCGGAGTGTCGGGCCCACTATAATCGGGCGCCACATAGCGCAGATGCCTGCTACAAAGGTAAGTGTGACAAAATTGGAACCTACGATATTACCGATTGCAGCCGCCGGCTGTCCGCGCATCGCAGCAAAAAGAGATACACAGAACTCAGGCATAGATGTAATGACTGCCAGGAGTAAAACAGTCACCACCAGCGGTGAAACCCGGAACCAGCCTGCCAGTATGGGAACGCGGCGTAAAACAGCTTCGGTGCCTGTCCACAGAAATATTATACCCAATATAAAAAAAATTACTGAAAGCATCTGATTTTCTCCTTTTCTTATATCAACTTCCTTTTTGCACAGACTGCAATGACATGGCGTTTATCCTTGCCGTTGAACAGATATTTCTGCATCGTTATATCCAAATCGTCAGTATCGATGGTCAGATTCCGGCTCCTGGTGACCGTAGGGATATCGGACTTCCACTGGTTAAGCTTCCGGGTATCCACGAAACCATTATGCGGCATTATTATTAATCCGCATTTATTCTTCCATTTAAAACAGATGTGTTAAGGCATATTTACTATGATACATTGGTATATTACACCACGATATCGATAAGGCAACCGAAAAACTTTTATGAACACTCCATGTTCGTTATCACTTCGCACAAACATTAATCCTCACTTTATCTAAAGTAAGGTGTGGCTCATATTATGCTTCATTCTTCACAAGAGTCAACAGCAGAACTCTATTTGACACAGGGACTCTTACCCGTCACCATTTTTGCAGTACATTGAACTGTGAACCCCTGAGCCTGTTTCAGGCCTTTTTAAGGGCCGTAAAAGTCCCCAGACTGTTGCCGCCTGCAAAGGCCAGTATATTCATCATCCCGTTGCCCGCGCTGTCCTGAAGGATCATGGTCAGAAGCACAAAATTGACAACTGTAATGATCCCGCTCAGGAGAGTGGCCCAGGCAATCTTTTTTTCAGTTATGAATCTGGTGTATTTGGTGACTAAAAGATCGACGATAAATCCTGCCACAAAAATGAGTAAAATTTTCCAGATCATGGGTCACCTCCTTCCTGTAAGATTTGATGGGGTACGATCAGGACCGAACCGGCGGACTCCTGTCAGAACCAGGACACCCGGAACAAACATATCTCTGCCCGGACCTGTGGCCTGAAAGGCGTTTGGCTTAAAGATGAATTGGCTTGTAAAATTTTATTAGTGGTAAAGATTCATGACAGGGAAAAAGAGAAGAGTTAGAGATGAATCTTAATCACTCAAAGCCCGACGGCGGTTGATCGCTTAAATCCATAAAATCCTCCAATTTCAAGTGATTAATAGACCTTAAAGGTATTATATTGGTATAAGATAATATAAAACGCTTGAAATGTCAAGAATTAGCCGAAAACAGGCGAAAACCGGAAAGCGAAAAGTATTGGGTTAGCCAAGTCAACGGATAATCCTTTTTTCGGTATGAGCAAGGTATCGAATATTTTACATCAATATTATTTTAGATCACATATCAAAAGCCATTATAAACCCCTTGACTCAAAATTAGTATTTTTCTATAGTTCGTCCTATTGAACAAGCCCCCGTCTTAATATTTAAAGAATTTAATTGCTTGTATTAAAGTATTCAAAATGGCTTAACTGTTTTTGCATCCTGTTTTTTGTCATTTAATATGGCGTTTTTTAGTTTTACTTACCAATCCTAATAGGAGGCAGAGTATGAAAACAAAAAAAACCTGTCTTATGATAATTGTCACTATCCTGTTTTTAATCCTATCAGCCTTTTTAACCGTTCAATCAACATTTGCAGAAGATAAATCAGCAACGGTATCGGGTAAATGCGACAGGCCCTGTCTTGAAAATTTTGTGGATAGATATATCGATGCCATTGTCAAACATGACCCATCAAGTGTGCCTCTAGCTGAGGATGTGAAATTCACCGAGAACGGGGTTGAGCTTAAAGTGGGCGATGCCTTGTGGGCTACTGCAAGCGCAAATACTGATTTCCGTATATATGTTACAGACCCTGAAACGGGTCAGGTGGGTTATTCGGGCATTATCAAAGAAAACGGCAACCCCGTGCTCATTTCGTTACGCCTGAAGATAACCGATGGAAAGATCAGTGAAATAGAGCAGATCGTGGGGAGAGACCGCAATTTTTCGGGTGTGGATAAATTAAAAACTCCGGACCCTATCTATGCAAAGATTCTTGAACCTTCCGAAAGGACTTCCCGTGATAAAATGATCCCTGTTGCCGACAGCTATTTTGCCGCCCTTGAACGGGCTGACGGAAAGCGTCCTGTTCCCTTTGCCGATACCTGCAACCGGATGGAAAACGGCGTCCAGACAACCAACAATGCCGAGATGGGCGCCGGTATGGGCGGTGGAATCAATATCCTTGCGATGAGCTGTAAGGAACAGTTTAAAACAGGTTATTTCCGGTTTGTTACCGAGATACGCAGGAGACATGTATTGGTGGATGAAGAGCGCGGTCTGGTATTTTCATTTGCTGCACTGGATCATGCCGGTAATATAAAACAGGTTACCACCACCGACGGTAAGACACATGATATTGGACAGCTTAGCCCGACAACGCTTTTCGGGGGAGGCCTGTTTAAGATCATCAATGGTGAAATTCACCGTATTTATACGGTCTTTTACTCAGCACCTTATGGAATGAAACACGGTTGGTAGGCTATGTAGATTTTTTGTCAGTACTGAATTAAATTGATTCAGTGATACAAGGCCTATTTTGTTATTGTTAACCACGGAGGACACTGAGGTCACGGAGTTAATTTCTTTTTGGCTTTTATTCCGTGTTCTCCGTGGTGTAAAAATGAGTTATTCAATTGTCGTCAATGTATATTTAATCCATTAAATAATGCTTATAAAGGAGGGATAAAATGGGTTCAAGAAAAAATCAAGAAACATACAGCCGCACTATCAGAGGTTCCAGGTCAAATAACAGATTTTGTATTCTGGGTGTTATGATCGTTCTTTTATTTATGTTAATTTTTTGTGTTTCCTGCTCCAACCCTAACGCAAGACTCGAAGAGAAACTGGCACAGGCGACCAGCGCAAACGCCGATCTTGAGAAAAAACTGCAAGATATGGACAATCGGGTGGGAATCCTCGAAGACACCCAGGCTATCAGAAACCTGCACTACGCATATGGTTATTACATAGACAAATGTCTCTATGAAGATGTGGTCGATCTCTTTGCCGACAATGGAG
>CAZSZQ010000220.1:0-5392 GCA_964610475.1 uncultured Desulfatiglans sp. | reverse complement strand
TTGATTTCAGTTCTTCTATTACTTGATCTGGAATAGACTCCATCAAAACCTTATAGACCCTCACAGGTTCTTTAATATTTTTAACTTCGTATTTACCCAGATACTCATAATCGATAGGAATCTTGGTTTTGACCTGATCATATGCAGTGCGGGAGATACATATTCCACCTGGGTCAGCAAGTGATTCTATTCTGGCTGCTATATTGACCCCATCACCATATATCCTGTCACCATCCTGGATCACATCACCGATATTTATACCAATGCGGAATTCCATTTTTTTATTGGATGACAATTCCTTATTTATTTCTTTCAAATCTTTTTGTATTTCTACAGCACATTTAACCGCCTCAACTACGCTTGCAAATTCAGCTAATACATTATCACCGGGTGAATCCACTAGCCTTCCATGGTGATCTTTTATAAGACCAAATATTATTTCCTTGTATTTGGTAAGAGTGCGTACTGTAGCCTCTTCCTCTTCGCCCATAAGCCTGCTGTAGCCTGCGACATCGGCGCTTAGGATTGCTGTGAGTTTACGCTGGAAACCTTCTGTGGTCATAAAAACATCTTCTTTTTCAGCTTTAAAGCATAAAACAGGATTTATTCACACAGTAAGTAAATAGAATTGAATATTATTTTAGATTGACGATAACTCATCGCCAAAGTGCATGAAATATCAGCGACATTACCCATTATGAGAGATATTGTCAATCCATTCAAGGCATTCAAAATAAATAAAGGCAGCTAATATAATCATTATTATCTTTTAAATGGCCTGTTTGACAGGCCATTTAAAAGGACAAATCAAATGGTTTATAAATATTAGGGTTTTGAATCGAACAGTTTAATCACCTGGTCTGTGATATCAATAGCATCATCAGAGGCAATTGTGACGCCTTTTTCCAGTATTAAGGAGAACTTTTCTTTTTTAAGGTATTCTGAAGCGGCTTCCCTAACCTCACGTACTAACTTTCGGTTGAGTTCCGCATCTGCGGCCTGAAGCTCGGCTTCCAGCTCATCCTTCATGCGCTGTAATTCTTTTGCCTTTTTTTGAAGCTCGTCGTTTTTTTGTCTGGCAACCTCATACGTAAAGGTGGAAGCCTTGGCCTTCAACTCATTTTCAAGCGCTTGTGCTTCTTCCTGTTTTTTAGTAAATGTCTGTCTTTTATTTTCAAGTTCTGTATTAAAATCGGCCCGGTATTTTGTGATCTTTTGAGATTTCATACTAAATTTTTGTGTGTCTATCACACCAATCTTAATATCTGCTGCTGAGACAGTAATACAGTTGACAAAAATAAACGCAAATAACCAGATGAATAATAATGGGATTCGTTTCATGATAGCCTCTCTTTCAATGATATATATTACTTTACTAATTCAGAGACAAAAAAATGTCAAGTGACACCTGTTATTGATTACACTTATATATGTAAAGGGTTTAAATATAGAGACTCTTCCATGATTAACATTTATTTTCTAAAGGGTTCTTAATTTTTGCTAACATCTTGACATTAATTGTTATGGATCTTAATTTTTTTCTGATTAATTGAATAAATCAATTATCAAATATATATAACGGATACGCAGGAGGTATTCAATATGCGTTTAGATAAACTTACACTAAAGGCCCAGGATGCATTAAAGGAATCCCAGCAGACGGCTGAAAGACTTGGACACCAGCAGATAGAACCTGAGCACATGTTAAGTGCTATTTTCAACCAGAAAGAGGGGGTGATCCCACCTCTTCTTGCAAAGGCCGGGGCAAGCCAGACAGCCCTGATAAAAAATATTTCCGACATGCTGGAACGGCTTCCGAAAATATCTGGGGGGGGATATGGGCAGGCATATTTGTCCGGGAGGATGCAGGCAGTACTTGAACAGGCGTTTAAGGAAGCAGAACAGATGAAGGATGAATATGTGAGTCTTGAACATATCCTGATTGCAATAACCGAAGAAAAGGACGGACAAGCGTCAAGGATGCTCAAATCCGCAGGTATCACAAGAGATACGATCCTGGCAGCGCTTGTTGATATAAGGGGGGGGCAGAGGATCACAGACCAGAACCCAGAGGATAAATACCAGGCGCTTGAGAGGTTTGGCCGTGATCTCACAGCCATTGCAGCAAAGGACAAACTTGACCCTGTTATAGGCCGTGACGATGAGATAAGAAGGGTAGTACAGGTGCTTTCAAGGAGGACAAAGAACAACCCTGTGCTGATCGGTGAACCCGGTGTAGGAAAGACCGCTATTGTAGAGGGGCTTGCCCAGAGGATCATACAGGGGGATATCCCTGAAACACTCAAGAACAAGCGTGTAGTTGCCCTTGATATGGGAGCCCTTGTAGCAGGCGCCAAGTACAGGGGCGAATTTGAAGACAGGCTCAAAGCGGTATTGAAGGAGGTTACCGATTCAGAAGGGGAGATCATCCTCTTTATAGATGAGATGCACACCATTGTGGGTGCTGGCGCAGCTGAGGGTGCTGTTGATGCCTCCAACATGCTCAAACCTGCCCTTGCAAGAGGGGAGTTACGCTGTGTTGGCGCCACAACGATAAAGGAATACAGAAAATACATAGAGAAGGATGCTGCATTTGAGAGGAGATTTCAACCGGTTATGGTGGAGGAACCCACAGTTGAGGATACTATCTCCATATTAAGAGGTTTAAAAGAAAAGTATGAGGTGCATCACGGAGTAAGGATACAGGACTCTGCCCTTGTAGCGGCAGCTACCCTTTCACACAGGTATATCACAGACAGGTTTCTTCCTGACAAGGCTATAGACCTTATAGATGAGGCAACATCAAGACTCAGGATAGAGATAGACAGTATGCCCGCTGAGATAGATGATGTCCAGCGCAAGATCACCCAGCTTGAGATTGAAAAGCAGGCCCTTAAAAAGGAAAAGGATGCGGCATCAAAGGAGAGGCTTGTAAAGATTGAGGATGAACTGAAGGAGCTTAAGTCAGGCTCTGATGAGATGATAAAACACTGGAAGATGGAAAAGGAGATAATATCCAGGATAGGGGAAATCAAGGAACGGCTGGAGTCCACACGTTCCGCTGCCCAGGTGGCGGAGAGGGCAGGGGACCTCTCAAAGGCCGCTGAACTGAGATACGGGACAATCATAGCCCTTGAAAAAGAACTTGAGGCACAGAATGTAAAACTAACCGAACTCCAGAAGGGCAAAAAGATGCTCAAGGAAGAGGTAGACAGCGAAGATATTGCAGAGGTGATATCCAAGTGGACTAATATTCCTGTATCAAGGCTCATGCAGGGTGAGCGGGAAAAACTTATCAGGATGGAAGAGACGCTTGGTAAAAGGGTTATAGGCCAGGAACAGGGTGTGATAGCAGTTGCCAATGCTGTAAGAAGGGCAAGATCAGGATTGCAGGACCCGAACCGGCCTATCGGTTCATTTATTTTCCTTGGCCCCACAGGCGTTGGAAAAACAGAGCTGGCCCGTGCAGTTGCAGAGTTTCTCTTTGATGATGAGCAGTACATGATAAGGATTGATATGTCCGAATACATGGAAAAACACTCGGTCGCAAGGCTCATAGGCGCCCCGCCCGGATATGTGGGCTATGATGAGGGAGGATATCTAACGGAGGCAGTTCGGAGACATCCGTACTCTGTTGTCCTCTTTGACGAGATAGAAAAGGCCCATCCGGATGTATTTAATGCACTCTTGCAGATACTTGATGACGGCAGGATGACCGATGGAAAAGGGCGCACAGTGGACTTCAAGAATACCGTACTGATCATGACATCAAATGTGGGAAGTCAGTGGATAAACGATCTGAAGGGTAAAAACGAAAAGGAGATGGAAAACCGTGTTATGGATGCCTTAAGAAACACCTTCAGGCCGGAGTTTTTAAACCGTATAGATGAGACCATTATATTCCGCTCCCTTACAAGGGAGGATATCAAGCACATTGTGGATATCCAGATCAACCTCCTTAAAAAGAGGCTGGAGGCAAGCAAGATAACCCTTGAGCTCACTGAGATTGCAAGGGAATACCTGGCTGAAGCCGGGTTTGACCCGGTATACGGGGCAAGACCCCTTAAGAGGACTATACAGCAGATGGTGCAAAATCCCCTTTCAATGCGGATACTTGAGGGTAGAATAAGTGAAGGAAGTAAAGTTACAATGGATATAAAAAATGGTGAGGTGGTGTTTATGTAAGGCGCAGGGAGAATAGGGCAAAGGGCAGGGAGCAGAGGGTAAAAAAGCTCAAAGCAGAAAGCAGAAAGCTCAAAGGTTTTATAAAGGCATTTGGCTTTGAGCTTTTATTCCTTTCCATTAATCCTATCCTTAAGCCTTTTAAAGCTGCGGAATTTTACTGTCCTTTTTGAATTGATAAAAATCTTGTCCCCGGTTTTAGGGTTCCTTCCCCTCCTGGCCCATCTGAAATCTACATCAAACCTGCCGAAACCCATTATGTTGATGTTATCACCCTTTTCAAGCCTTTCTTTCATAATCTCGATAAGTGAATTTACTATCCTCTCGGCCTTTTGTCTGGGTAAAAAATCAAAGTTCAATTCCGGAAAAAGATACTGCTGTCGCTCCCTCTTTTTCTTTTTAAGATGAACATTTTCTATAACGCTTTTAACAAGATCTGTTTTATTCATTGCAGGAGACCCGGTGAATATAATTATTTTAAACACCTATTAATGATTGTTAAACCGTGCCATATCTGGTAATGTTTGTCAATTATTCTAAATTATTAGGGAAAATCAACTTAAGAATGCACCATAATTATATATTCCGTCACTGCCCCGTATGCGGGGATGTTTTCGAGAAAAAAAGAGTTAAGATTAATGAGCCTCCGCGGCTTATCTGTAAAAACAGGGAGTGCGGATTTGTCTTTTACCTTGACCCGAAGCTGGTTGCGTGTGTAATAGTTGAAAAGGATGATAAAATTATACTCCTGAAAAGGGCCAAGTCTCCTGAAAGGGGCAAATGGGTGATGCCAGGCGGTTATGTTGACAGGGGTGAACAGGTCGAAGAGGCCGCATTAAGAGAAACAAAAGAAGAATGTAAGATTGACATAAAACTGAAAGGGCTCTTTGGCGTTTATTCCTACCCAGGATATCTGGAGGCGGTTATAGTATATCTAGCGGATCATGTGTCGGGAACACTTGCTGCAGGCGATGAAACCACCGATATCAAACTTACAGGCATAGAGGATATACCATGGAGTGATCTTGCCTTTGAAAGCACCAGGGATGCATTAAAGGATTACTGTGAATTGAAGAAGAAGACCGGAAAGGAGGGTTTAATTGATTAACTTAAAACCTGAAAAAATAGATAATCTTGATAAGACAAAAAGAAAATCCATTATGGAAAGATCCATGGAGGATATCTCTTCCATTTTCGAGGATACCCGAAA
>CAZSZQ010000219.1:0-5407 GCA_964610475.1 uncultured Desulfatiglans sp. | reverse complement strand
ATCGCCGAATCAATTACCATTACAAATAAGGAGCTAATCTAATGCCTGTATCATTTATCAGTACCGATCTACCCGGTGTAATTATTATAGAACCTGTTGTTTTTAATGATAGCAGGGGTTATTTTCTGGAGACATACCACTATAACAGGTATTCAGATAATGGTCTTAAGACCGCATTTGTACAGGACAACCATTCACACTCCATAAAAGGGACCCTGAGAGGACTTCATTATCAGTTGGAACACCCTCAGGGAAAACTCATTTATGTTGTAAGAGGTGAGATATATGATGTAGCGGTTGACATAAGAAAAGGGTCGCCATATTTTTGCAAATGGGTTTCTGTTGTTCTTTCAGACAAAAACAAAAGGCAATTTTATGTTCCGCCGGGCTTTGCCCACGGCTTCTGTGTCTTAAGTGAAGAGGCGGATGTTATCTACAAGTGTACAGATTTATATACCCCCGGCGATGAATACGGTATTACCTGGACTTCCCCTGATATAGACATAAAATGGCCTTTAATAAATCCGCTGTTATCAGAAAAAGACAGCAAATACCCCACATTAAAGGATACGCCCGAAAATCATCTGCCTGAGTATATAGAAAAGAAAGTATTTAAAAAATGACTTCACACAATCTTACATAATGTCAAAAAAACGGCATATGATGATAAGATAATAAATAATTTTTAACATTATATCAATTTACTAAAGAATGCCGGACCAGTAACATGGGCATACACATTAGAAAAATAAATTCCTTTTGCATTTGGCGCAATTATTGCAGATAACTTCCAGCATGAAAATATTAATAGCCGATGATAATCTGCCTTCGAAAATTCTTTTAGCCAAACTTCTGGAAAAGCTGGGGTATGAGGTGACTATGGCCTCAGACGGCAAAGAAGCATGGGATATTCTGCAATCAAATAATATCAGCTTTGTTATTACAGACTGGATCATGCCTGTAATGGACGGGCCTGAGTTATGCAGAAAGATCAGAAGCACTGATTTGGGACACTATGTCTATATTGTAATACTTACCTCAAAAGAAGAAAAAAGCGAGATGATTGAAGGGCTTGAAGCAGGTGCTGATGATTTTATAGTAAAACCCTATGATAAAGATGAGCTTTATGTAAAGATACGCACCGGCGAACGTATTCTGCAGCTTGAAAAAAGTAAAGAGGAGCAGAACAGGAAGCTTACCGAAGCCTATACAACAATAAAAAAGGATCTTGAAGCTGCTGCAAAGATCCAGTTAAGCCTTCTCCCAAAATCGGATGCAATAATATCAGGAGTTGAATTTGACTGGCTTTTCATGCCTGCGGCATTTATGGCAGGAGATATATTCAACTATTTCTGGCTTGTTGATGATTATATCGGATTCTATCTCCTTGATGTGGCCGGGCATGGTATTACATCTGCGCTTTTATCGATAACCTTAAGCAGATATCTGTCACCTGTTGATAACCAGGACAGTCCGTTAAAAAAATTTTTAATCATACCGCCCTATTATGAATATACACGGCCGAAAGATGTAGTAGAAGACCTTAACCAGCGTTTTCAGGCTGGTGACGATTCAATGCAGTATTTTACCATGATATATGGTGTTATCAATGCAAGGACGGGCCAGGTAAACATAACCCAGGCAGGGCACCCTTCACCGATCAGGATCGGGAAAGATAGCTCCGTTTCATTTATCGGCTCAGGCGGATTTCCGGTTGGTATATTTCCTGATGCCCAATATGAAGAGCATGAATTTTTTCTTGAAAGCGGTGACCGCTTTATTTTGTATTCAGATGGCATCATAGAATGCTCGAATGCCGAGGGTAATGTATTCTCAACAGAACGTTTTGTGGAAATTATAAAGAGAAACAATGGCTCCCCGTTGCATAATCTTATAACAGATATAGAAAAAACCCTTATTGAATGGAAGGGAGCAAGGGAGTATGAAGATGACATATCGCTCCTTGCCTTTGAAATGAAATGATTTAAATTCGAGAGTATGTATTGAATAAAATAAGATTTATTATAAATAGTGATCTCAATAATGTCGCACTTGTGGGTATGTCTATAAATAAAATATGTTCATTGACACCTTTTTCTGAAAAACAAGCGTTTCAGATTGAACTTTGTGCTGTGGAAGCAATAAATAATAGCATTATACACGCATATAATAATGTGCCAGTGAATGAGGTCGAAATAGCACTGTCTATTAATGATAATGTTTTACAAATAGAAGTTTTTGATAGAGGCAAGGCTATGAAAATTGAAAGCCTGGAAAAAGCTGATATTAAAGTCGTCAGTAATTATGCAAACAACTCTGAAATATTTTTAGAATCAGGCAGGGGTCTTGGGTTTATAAAAGAATATATGGATAAGGTTTCCTATAAATCAGATAAGAGTGGTAATTGTCTTACAATGATAAAATACTTTCAGATATGAGAACGGAGAAAAATACAATGAAAATAGCTGAAGAGATCATGGGTCAAAATGGTATACTTAAATTAGCCGGCAGGCTGGATGCTGCGGCAGTAAAGGCTTTAAAAGAAAATGTTAATTCTCTGCTCAAAAAAGATATAAAACATATTGTACTGGATATGAGCGATATAGATTTTGTTGACAGCTCAGGATTAGGCAGCCTCGTATCATGCCTGAGGATTGTTAACAAAGAAAGCGGTGACATAAGACTATCATCTCTTCAGGATCAGATAAGAGCACTTCTTGAGCTAACAAGACTTCACCGTGTTTTTCAAGTCTTTGATGACTGTGAATCAGCAATAGACAGCTTTAAATTTGATTCATACTAACTTTTTATGGAGGTGATAATCTTTACCTCCTGCTAAAAGATATTAAAAAGACCTCAAATACTAGCTATTATCCAGACGCTATCGTCAATACAATAAGCACATATCGTCATATTTTTGGCTTATTCATATCAATATTTTCAATTATTCCCAACAGTAAACCCGGAGAGATTATATGGCCTAATTTAACATAATTTACATCTATTAAATAAACTGAAATATCTTTCATATAAACACAAACATGGTACACATATTGCAAATTTAATATCCGGGAATGTATGCAAATTCTTAAGATATTGTTGAGCTATAGGTTTTTATAAGAATATCAAATAGTAACATATTATGAGTATATTTATGAAATATTTAAAACCAGGTAATATCTTCCTGTTAAGTATATTTTTTATTTCAAGTTTTTTTTATTCCGGTTGTGCCCCCTCTCAAGTCCAGAAGAAAGGTTTAGCCACTTCCTTGCCTGATCAAACATATGCGACCAATAAAGAAGAGGAAATACCTTTTGCAACCCCTGAGATTATCAAGATGTACGAGGCTAATCTGGTAAAAGAATATTATATCGGCCCTGGTGATCAGATAAAAATAGAAATCTGGAACAGACCGGAGTTGTCCGGTGAGCACCTGGTCGGACCATATGGAAAAATAACTCTGCCTCTTATTGGTGAATTCAATATAGGCGGTAATACGGTTAAAGAGGCAACAAAATCCATAAAAGATGTCTACTCAAAACTCTATAATGACCCGATCATTATGGTGACTGTCCTTAAATACATGAATAACAAGGTTTTTGTTTTAGGAAGAGTCACGAATCCCGGTATAATTCACCTTGACGGGCACGCAACCATACTAGAGGCACTGTCTATGGCGGGCGGGCTCCCTACTGTTGACAAATCAGCTTTCCTATCAAAATGCTATATTATAAGAGGTAAAGAGCAGATAATCTGGATTAACCTTCTGCAGCTTCTGGGGAAGGCCAATATGAAGTTAAACATAGCTCTTGCCAATAATGACATAATCTACATCCCGGATTCAACTGATGCATCTGTTTTTGTTATGGGAGCGGTTAATAACCCTGGCTCCTACCCTATTCAGACCTCAGGCATGTCATTTCTTGATGCTGTTAATCAGGCGGGTGGACCAACTGAAAATGCAAATATAACAGAAATACGCCTTATCAGAGATATGCGAGAGCAGAGAAACCCGGTTATCATTAATCTTAATGATTTTTTAAAGAATGCGGACTTTACTCAAAACCAGGTTCTTCAGGATAATGACATTATTTATGTGCCTAAAAAAGGCATCGCTTCATTTAATTATTACCTGAGGCAGATTGACCCATTCTTGAGGACTTTTATTACAGGAAATTTAATACAGGATGAGATTTCGGATTAATGAAAACAGCCCGATAATCCGATTTAATTAATGGATTAAAATAGATATTTTATACAAACTGATATGACACAACAGGATATTGTAATAAAACCGAAAAAACCATTTGACCCTGTAGCCACCATTATGCGGCACTGGCTCAAGATTGTTATATTTGGTGGAAGCCTGTTTGTATTATTGTCTCCTGTAGCCTTTATTTTTAACAATTCATATTATCAGGTCAGCGGCAAGCTTGTGGTATTACCTGAGTCTGAGTCAGTTATTTCACGTACGGATGAAAGATCTGTAGCCGGTTATTATAATCAATTCATTAATACACAACTGGATCTTATACAAAGCCCTAAAATACTTGAGAAGGCTATCGATAAGCTGCCTCCTGATATTAAGCAGCATTATTTACCGGACAATATGACGCTCTCCTTTGCAGCAAGGCTGCTTGGTGGTACGCTTACGGTAGAACAGCCCCGTGGTACACATTTCATAGATGTAACTCTTTCACGAGATAATGATAAAG
This sequence comes from uncultured Desulfatiglans sp., assembly GCA_964610475.1. Classification (GTDB taxonomy): domain Bacteria; phylum Desulfobacterota; class DSM-4660; order Desulfatiglandales; family HGW-15; genus JAAZBV01. The sequence continues at coordinate 692 of CAZSZQ010000219.1, read as the reverse complement.
GTATAGTTGAAATGGTCAATGCTATCATGGAGGTATATATTGATGAATACCAAAAAGATGAAGAAGGAAAAGATTTCAGACGTCTCTCATTCCTTCAGACTGAGAAACAGAATCTGAACGTTGAAATAGAAAAAAAGACCATCGAATTAAAAAAGATCTCAGAACAAATCGCATCCAGTGTGTTTGCAGGCAGTAATGATGATGCCTCCCAATTTCAGATTTCTTATGAAAAGGCATACAGGGATAGAGTTGAAAAGGAAAAAAATCTTAAAGCAATAACAATGGAAGCTGAAACATTAAAGAAACTTTCACTGGATGCACATATAGAGGAGGTAGTTGTTCAGAACTCGGTCGTTTCAAAGCTTGATATCCTTGCCCAGGAGTCTTTGCATAAACTACGTGATTCACAGGTTGGTCTCTCAGATGATAACCCCGGGAAACATCAGGTGGAAGAAAGGATAAATGACATAAAGAAATACACTGAAGAACAGAAAGATATCATCAAGGAAGACACCAGGAAATTTTTGTTTGAAAAGAGAGAGACAGAACTTAAAGAAAAGATCATTCATGCTGAAACAGAATTGAATGCCGCAAAAATGATTGAGGATGAAATCCTTAAAGAACGGGACCTTCTTCTAAAGAAAAGAGCTGAAATAACAACAAAGGAATTGACATATAAACAGATCGAAACC
>CAZSZQ010000218.1:0-5408 GCA_964610475.1 uncultured Desulfatiglans sp. | reverse complement strand
TATAGAGACAGCCATACAGGTGTGCTCTCCGGTTGCAGAGGCAAAGCAAATAAAGGTCAATATCACATGCGAACAGGGGCTTACTGCAAAGGTCAATGCACCACTTCTTGAACAGGCGGTGGTCAATCTTCTGGATAATGCGGTAAAGTACAGTGATAACAGCACAAGGGTGCATGTAAAGGCATATGCAAAAGAGGATATGCTCTATATCGAGGTGTCAGACGAGGGGAGGGGCATAGAAAAGGAACATCTGCCCAGGCTCTTTGAGAGGTTCTATCGCGTGGATAAGGCAAGGAGCCGCCAGCAGGGAGGAACAGGACTGGGCCTTTCCATTGTAAAACATATCACACAGGCACATAAGGGATCTGTCAGCGTTGAAAGTACCCCTGGAAAAGGTTCTACTTTTACAATAAGGCTCCCAAAATACTCATACATTCCTAACACTCTTCTAATTTTCAATTAACATACTGTTCATATCCTTAAATTGAAAGTAACAATTTCAAATAAGGAGGTGAACCTGTTTAAAAACTTAATCCGGGGCTAACCAAACCCTAACACAACACTAACAATTTTATGGAAAAATTATTTATCATTTTAAGGAGGATAAAATGGGATTAAAAAAATATACATTAACAGTTCTTATATGTGCCATATTTTTTTCTGCCGGTTTTGCCATAGCAGGTAATATTGTAATAAAGGGGTCTACAACAGTTTTACCCATTGCCCAGAAGGTTGCAGAGGCATACATGAAACAGAATCCGGATGTAAAGATATCGATATCAGGTGGCGGTTCAGGGAATGGTATGAAGGCCATAATCGATGGGTCAACAGATATTGCAACAAGCTCAAGGTTTATACGGGAAAAAGAGATAAAGCTTGCAGTGGAAAAAGGTGGATATCCTGTTCCCTTTGCAGTCGCCTATGACTGTATTGTGCCGGTGGTACACCCGTCCAACAAGATTGAAAACCTCACACTTGAACAGCTTAAAGCTATTTATAAAGGCGAGATAACCAACTGGAAAGAGGTCGGCGGTGCAGATGGTAAAATAGTGGTTATATCCCGTGACACATCATCAGGCACCTATGAAGTATGGGAGGAAAAGGTACTTAATAAGGAACGTGTATTTCCGGGCGCGCTTCTCCAGGCCTCAAGCGGAGCAGTTATTCAGGCTATCTCAAAAAACAAGAATGCCATAGGATATGACGGCATAGGTTATATTAATGAAACTGTAAAACCTCTTAATATAAACAGTATTGAAGGCACCAAGGAAACTGCACTGGACGGGTCATTCCCTGTCAGCAGAGCATTGTATGTCTTTACAAATGGATGGCCCAAGGGCGACATCCTTAATTTTATCAATTTTATAATCAATCCTGAAAAAGGGCAGAAATATGTAGAAGAAGCAGGATTTGTGCCGCTTTACTAAAAGAAAGATAACAGGGGTCTGTTACAGCACAGGCCCCTGTTAAAAAAAATTATTATGAAGATAAGTTATCACAGTGGAACCTACAGAAAAAATAAAGAGAAGGTTATAAAATCTATATTTTTTGTTATTGCCCTTGCCTCTGGTTTGACCCTTGCCCTAATTGTGGTCTTTCTCTTTATGGAAGGGCTTCCCATTTTCAGCAAGGTATCTGTTAAGGACTTCATATTCGGAATATACTGGTACCCTACTGATGACCCGGCCGATTTTGGTATATTCCCTCTAATTATTGCCTCTCTTTCAGTTACGCTGGTGTCATCTGTCATATCTATTCCTCTCGGCATCTCTTCCGCCCTTTTCCTGGCAGAGATCGCCTCCCGGAGGGTGCGTGAAATAGTAAAGCCTATTGTGGAGCTTCTGGCTGCACTGCCATCGGTTGTTATAGGTTTTTTCGGGATGGTTGTGGTTGCCCCCTTTCTTCAGGAGATTTTTGATATTCCTGTTGGTCTTAACCTTTTTAATGCATCCCTGATGCTTGCATTTATGTCTGAACCCACAATTTGCAGCATAAGCGAGGATGCTATTTTCAGTGTTCCAAAGGAACTCAGAGAGGCTTCCCTTGCCCTTGGGGCAACACAGTGGGAAACAATGTGGAGGGTTATAATACCAGCCTCCATTTCAGGGATATCAACAGCGGTAATTTTAGGCATGTCAAGGGCAATAGGTGAAACAATGGTTGTGCTCATGGTGGCAGGGGGCGCTGCAATGGTTCCAAAGTCTATTTTTGATCCGGTAAGGCCTTTACCTGCAAGCATTGCAGCGGAGATGGCAGAGGCCCCATTCAGGGGAGATCATTACTACGCACTTTTTGCAACCGGGATAGTGCTTTTTTTGTTTACAATGGCATTTAACATGGTGGCTGATTATATATCAAACAGATACAGGCAGGTTGGGGCTGCGACGCTGTAAGAAAAGGTACAAGGCTCATCCGCCTTCGCTTGCAGCTATGGCGGGACAAGAGGTGTAGGGAGAAAGATGAGGGATATCAGTAAAATAAAGAAGAGCAGGAAGATAATACAGCGACTGTTTTTCATGCTGTTTAAAATAGCTACTGCCATAAACGGTATAGCTCTTCTTGTTGTTATATCTTTTCTTATCATGAACGGATGGAGGGCAATAAACTGGACCTTTCTCACACAGGCGCCTTATGATTCCATGACAAAGGGGGGTATTTTACCATGTATTGTAGGCACCATAATTATAAGCCTTGGGGCAATTCTTATTGCCCTTCCCATTGGGGTCTCTTCTGCCATATATCTTAATGAATATGCCAGGCCTGGAAAAATTGTTCGCATGATCAGGCTGGGTATAAACAACCTTGCCGGGATTCCTTCTGTTGTTTTTGGTCTTTTTGGTCTTGCGCTGTTTGTTGTATGGCTTGGATTCGGCGTTAGTATTATCTCAGGGGTACTTACCCTTGCAGCTATGACCTTGCCTGTTATAATAGGGGCCTCTGAAGAGGCGTTAAGAAATGTGCCAAATACATACAGGGAGGCATCCCTTGGCCTTGGAGCAACTAAATGGCAGACAATATACAGGGTTGTTTTGCCTTCAGCCCTTCCGGGCATATTAACAGGGGCCATACTCGGGATAAGCCGGGTTGCGGGTGAGACAGCGCCCATTATGTTTACTGCGGCTGTATTTTATACTCCTTCTTTACCATCATCCCCGTTTGATGAGATCATGGCGCTTCCATATCATATATATGTGCTTGCAACAGCAGGGACAGAAATCGAGGCCACCAGGCACCTCCAGTATGGAACAGCCCTGGTGCTGATTTTTATTGTGCTCGGACTAAATCTTCTTGCTATTTTTTACAGGACAAGACTCAGAAGAAGATTGTAATATTTAAAAGATGGCGCAGAAATAACGCAGGTATAGCTTATAATGAATAAAAAAATTAAAATGATGACTCAGGAATTGAATTTTTTCTATGGGAGCGTTAAGGCTCTCCACGGAATCAATCTTGAGTTTTATGAAAAAAGGGTCACCGCATTGATCGGACCTTCAGGATGCGGCAAGAGCACCCTTTTAAGGTGCTTAAATAGAATGAATGACCTTATACCCATAAGCAGGGTTGAGGGACAGGTGCTTCTTGATAAAGAAAATATCTATGAAAAAAATGTGGATGTTGTCTCCTTAAGAAGCAGGGTTGGCATGGTATTTCAGAAGCCGAATCCATTTCCAAAAACCATATTTGAAAACGTTGCCTATGGCCTGAGAGTGAACGGGATTAAGGAGAGGGGAATCCTTGAAGAGAGTGTGGAAAAGAGTTTAAGGGGTGCTGCATTATGGGAAGAGGTAAAAGATAGATTAAACGAATCTGCCCTTGGTTTATCAGGCGGCCAGCAGCAGAGACTCTGTATTGCCAGGGCAATGGCTGTAGAGCCGGAAATACTGCTCATGGATGAACCGGCCTCTGCCCTTGACCCTATTGCCACACAAAAGATAGAAGAGCTAATAGACCTGTTAAAGGAGACATATACAATAATTATAGTAACCCACAATATGCAGCAGGCAGCAAGAGTCTCTGACATGACAGCCTTTTTTTATATGGGAAAGCTTATAGAGTTTGATGAAACAGAAGCGCTTTTTACGAGGCCCAGGTTAAAGCAGACATCAGACTATATTACCGGCAGATTCGGGTAGGCTGACAATAGTAAAGGAAAATAATAAAATTAATAGACCAATAACTTAGAGGAGAAAACAATGCCACCCCGGTTACAGATAGAGATAGAAAAAATAAAAAAACAGATACTTTCCCTTGGCGCTATGGTTGAGGAGCAGCTTAACAGGGCCATCAAGGCTGTTGAAACAAAAAACCTTGATATTGCAAAGGGTGTAATAGCGTCAGACAGAAGAGTGGATGAAATAGAGGTGGAGATCGAAGAGGAGTGCCTCAAGATACTGGCATTACACCAGCCGGTTGCTGTTGATCTGAGGTTTCTTATTGCGGTTATAAAGATAAACAATGACCTTGAGCGAATCGGTGATGAGGCGGTGAATATTGCTGAAAGGGTGATATATCTTGGTACAAGGACACCACTAAATGTTATTTTTGACTATAGCGAGATGTCAGTTAAGACAATAAAGATGGTAAAGGACAGCCTTGATGCACTTGTAAACCTTGATCTGGAGCTAGCTTTAAGACTACGTGTTGATGATAATGCAATTGATTCACTGTATGGGGGATTTTTTCAAAAGGTAAGCAACAGCCTGCCTGATAATCCTGAAAATGCAGGTTCTCTGATACAGCTTTTCCTGATTTCACGCCACCTGGAACGAATAGCTGATCACGCCACTAACATAGCTGAAGAGGTTATATATCTTATCGAGGGGGTAATTCACCGGCATAGAAGGGAATATAAATAATTATTTTATATTGAGTTAATAATAACAACTATGACAGATAAAATAAAAATTCCGCTTATCCTCATGTAAAGCAGAAATATCCAGTCTTTGTGAAGCCAAAGTGATTCGGTTTGTTTTCCGGACAATGATATTCTAAGCCTGGCAAACTGGAAAAGTGAAGCGACCCATATAAGTGCAAGTATATAAAGCAAAATTATCATTTTTTTACCTCCTTCTTTCCCGTATAAAATAAAGATCAGATGTTAGAAAAATGTTAGGATTTAGTTATTTTTTCTTTTGGTATCTGGGACTCTGATGAATATTGAAAAAAGTAGCTGACAAGGGACTCACAAATAACTAATTTTTGAATAAAAAATCTAACAAACTCCTAACGCTAAATTCATTTTATCAAAACATTTACCAGTCAGAATACCACGTAGACTTTAAAGAATTATTTTGGGGAGAAGGTGTAATACAACTTCATATAAAGAAATTCGGTTTATTATTTTTTTAATATATTATTTAAAATTAAGGAGAGATTTTGAAATGAAACTGAAAAACATGATGACTACA
>CAZSZQ010000217.1:0-5410 GCA_964610475.1 uncultured Desulfatiglans sp. | reverse complement strand
ATAAGAAGCTCCAGCTTATCTGCAATATCCTCTATTTTCAAACTATAAGACTTAGAATAAAGTTATTTTAAATTTCACCGACGTCCTCCTCAACGCTACTTGGCGCTTCAAGCTGTAATAGATATTTGATGCAAAAATCAGGTTATCTATCCCATTTTGTCAATTTATCGTCTGCTTGTCGGGCATAACCCTGACGCCCATATATTATTCAGACTTTAACTTCTTTATTGACTGACAGTGCTTTCAGGGTTTAATCTTTCAGAATTAGATTGAGGTAATATCAGTTAACAGGACAGGATAAAAATGAGAAACATTATAGTTCATCCAGGTTCAGAAAATTTTGTATATGAAATACGTGAGATTGTTGCAGTAGCACAAAAGGTCCAGCAGATGGGGGTACCGGTTGTCTGGGAAAATATCGGCGATCCGGTTGCAAAGGGTGATCAGGTACCGGACTGGATCAGGCAATATGTAATTGATGCGGTTTCAGCCAGCAACACCTATGCATATTCCCCAAGCAAGGGACTGCTTACTGCACGGGAATATATCGCCTACGAACGAAACATTGAGGGAGGCATCCAGATTACCCCGGATGACATCCTGTTTTTCAACGGGCTTGGAGATGCCATCTCAATGATATACCGAAACCTGCATCGCGACACGAGGATAATCGGCCCCAACCCTGCCTATCCGACTCACTCCTCTGCTGAGGCGGCGCACGCTAATGCCCCATATCTTTCATATACCCTTAATCCACACAACGGGTGGCAACCTGACCTTGAACAGATGGAACAGACTATAAGGGCAAACCCCGGCATATCCGGGATACTTATGATCAATCCTGATAACCCTACGGGTTTTGTCTATGATGTTGATGTCATGAAAAAGATTGTCGGCCTTGCGCGCAGGTATAAACTTTTTATCGTATCGGATGAGATTTATTCCAACCTTACCTACGGAGATGTTGAATATAAAAAGCTCGCAGCCGTTGTTGAAGATGTGCCTGCTATCGGTATGCGAGGAATTTCAAAGGAGTTTCCATGGCCCGGAGCGCGGTGCGGCTGGATTGAGTTCTACAACAGGGACAGGGACAAGGATTTCAAAGATTATACCCAGGCGCTTATCAATTCAAAGATGCTTGAGGTTTGTTCCACCACGCTTCCTCAAAGCGTCATACCTTCCGTTATGGGCGATCCACGGTACTATCCCTATGTTGAGGCACGGTGCAGGGAGTACAAAAAGCGGGCAAAAATAGCGTATGATCATTTCTCAAAGATCCCCGAGCTTATCGTGAACATGCCCCATGGCGCTTTTTACATGGCCATAATATTCAGGGAGGGAGCACTGAAGAATAACGCCTCTCTTTCCTTTGCAAATGAGGCGGTGAAAAATTATTTCGCAGGCATTATAGAAAGAGAAAAGGTGCCGGATAGAAGGTTTGCATACAGCCTGCTGGCCTCGACAGGCATCTGTGTTGTACCTTTGATGTCCGGTTTCAACTCCACGTACCATGGGTTCAGAATCACCCTTCTGGAATCCGACGAGGTTAAATTTGAAGAGACAATAAAAAGGATATGTGATTCTATCAGGGAATATGTTTCCTCCTGATATCCGGGAATTCATATCGTCGTATACGGAAGATGGAAAGGTAATCCCGCCCTGTGGCGGGACAGATGAAACTTTGCTGGTGGATCAGGAGGGGGGGTGATTTATTATTGACACTCTACACATTACTCCATATACTTTCTTTTTAAAAAAGGGAATGCTTATCAACCTGTTAAGGTATCCAGGATGAAGTGTCTGACACTCTTTCTCCGGCTTATGTCGTTAATCGGGCTCATGATCATCTTGCCCCTGATGCCTATTCCCCTCAAGGCACAGAATAACGTTACATCTCCGAAATCCATTGGTTTGAAAACAAGCCTGAAATTCGAGCATATTACACAAGAAGAAGGGCTTCCTTCCCTCGCAGTATGGGATACTGTTCAGGATCAACAGGGCTTTATGTGGTTTGCTACCGGTAATGGATTGTGCCGCTATGACGGATACGCCTTCAAGACCTATTATAACGATCCGAAAGATCCTCACAGCATCAGTTCAGAAGATCCTATCAAGCTTTATATAGACCGCCAGGGCATATTGTGGGTGGGCACGTGGTATAGCGGGTTGAATGTCTTTGAACAGAACCACGGAACGTTTTACTCATTACCAGCACGATGAGAATGACCCGTACAGCCTGAGCCATAACCGGGTCAATATCATATTCGAAGACAAAAGCGGACAGATCTGGATGGGGACCGAAGGAGGTGGACTGAACAGATTTGAAAAAGCCAGGGGACAATTCCTCCATTACCGGCACAACGCAAAGGATCCCAACAGTTTGAGCTCTGATGTGGTGAAAACAATAATCGAAGACGGATCGGGACAGTTCTGGGTAGGCACAATAGGAGGCGGACTGAACAGGTTCGACCCTGCGAGCGGGCAATTCACCAGATTTCAACATGACCCGAAGAACCCCAACAGTCTGGTATACGATAATGTCGAATCTATTGTTTTGGATACTAACGGCAATCTTTGGATCGGCACAATTGCCGGACTGGATTATTTTGATCCAAAGGCAGGGACCTTTACCCATTACCGGCACGACCCCGCTGAGCCCGGAAGCCTGATCAATGACTCCATTAGCGACCTGTATTTAGACGATTCCGGGAATCTGTGGATCGGGACCGCAGGGGCCGGCCTTTATCTCCTTGACCCTCAAACCGGGACTTTTACGCATTTCTCCCCGGTTCCCGATGAACTGTACAGCCTTCATGGGGAATGGGTCTCATCTATTTATTGCGATCAGTCCGGCGCCCTATGGATTTCCAGCCTGAGTGAGGGAGTCGACCGGCTGGAGCGGACCGTAACCGGATTTGATTCCTATCAGAATAGTCCTTCAGACGCAGGCAGCCTGAGCTCAGGAGGGGTCTGGTCAATTATACGGGATAGTTCCGGCACGCTGTGGATCGGATCGGTTGGAGGAGGGCTGAGCAAACTTGATCCGGTCACAGGCAGGTTCAAACATTATCGCCACGATGCGGAAGACTCCCACAGTATCAGCGATGACAATGTTTTCGTCATGGTCGAAGATGCCTCAAGCACTCTCTGGATCGGAACACAAAGAGGCCTGAACAGGTTCGACCGCAAAAGCGAGAGGTTCACACGGTACACACACGATCCGGCAAATCCAGTTAGCCTGAGCGAAAACTGGGTTAGCGGGTTGTTTATCGACCGGAAAGGACGTTTATGGATCGGCACCATTGGAAAAGGAATGGATCTCTTTGACCCGCTTATTGACGGGTTTCGGCATTATCAGCATGACGAGGCAAATCCTGACAGCATCTCAGACAATAATGTTGTGACCTTTGCGGAAGACCTGTCGGGATCAATATGGATAGGAACCGTTTCAGGGGGGTTAAATAAATTTGATCCTGAGAAAGGGACCTTTACCCGCTATATTCACGATCCGGACAATATAAATAGTCTGGTAAGCGATAATGTGGCGCAAATTTACCTGGATCCGGCAGGTGTTCTGTGGTTTGCTGCTTCCAGAGGACTGGGGAGATTCGATCCGCGAACGGAAACCTTTACGCACTTCGGTGAAAAGGAAGGACTGTCAAGCAATGCAATCACCAGTGTTGTCGGGGATGCACAAGGGAAAATATGGGTGGGAACACAGGGCAGCGGGCTGGCCTGTTTTGATCCGGCTACCAGGACCTTCAGGAATTTTGATTGGAGCGACGGCCTGCAAAGCAATGATTTTACGCCCCGCGCTGCCTACCGGGACCATGACGGAAAGCTGTACTTTGGCGGGGCGAACGGGTTGAATGCCTTTTATCCCGATCAACTGTCTGTCAATCCTTATGTACCGCCGGTGGTCTTAACCGATTTCAGGATTTTCAATCAGAGTGTTCCGATCGGAGGCAAGGATTCCCCTCTTAAGAAGGCCATCAACGAAACTGATGATATCATATTGTCTCACAAACAATCCGTTTTCTCCTTTGATTTCACAGCCCTGAATTATCGCGCATCAAAAAAAAACCGGTATGCCTACATGCTGGAAGGCTTTGATAAAAACTGGAATTACGTTGACAGTTCCCGGCGCTTTTCCACATATACGAATTTGAAACACGGTTCCTATACATTCCGGGTTAAAGCCTCAAATAATGATGGGATCTGGAATGAGACTGGAAAAACTGTAAGAATAATAATCACTCCGCCATGGTGGCGCACCTGGTGGTTTTTTTCGCTCATTACATTTTGTATTCTGGGAACAATTCTATTTATTTATTACAGTAAGAGCAATCAGATAAAAAAGCTCAAATCTGCGGCCCTGGCCTTGCAAAAGAGCGAACGGAATTACCGCGAGGTTTTCAACTCCACAAGCGATGCCCTTCTCATTCATGACAAGGCCAGCCTGGTGCTGGATGTCAATAATCTTGCGTGCGAAATGTTCGGGTATAACCGGGAGGCACTCATTGGATTCTCGATAGATACCCTCAGCCAGGGCAGTTCGCCCTATTCCAGGGTCGAAGCTGAAGAACGGGTAAGCAAGGCAATAGAGGAGGGAAGGCAGGTTTTCGAGTGGAGATCCAGGCGACAGGATGGCAAGCTGTTCTGGTCAGAAGTCGCCCTGCATGCCGGTGAGATTGCAGGAGAAAAGCGGGTAATCGCCTCGGTTCGCGACATAACCGAACGCAAGCGGCTTGAAGAGCAGCTGTTCCAGGCACAGAAAATGGAATCAATCGGACGTCTGGCAGGAGGTGTGGCACACGATTTCAATAATATCCTGACCGCCATCTCCGGCAATACAGAGCTTGCCCTCATGGAACCGGGCTTAAACCCCGATGTCATCGCATTTTTGAAAGTTGTGATAAAAGAGGCCGGTAACGCAGCCGAGTTGACAAAGCAGCTGCTGGCCTTTTCCCGCAAGCAGATCATAGAACCAAAGGTGATCAACCTGAGCGCTCTGATCAGAAACATGGAGAAGATGCTCGGGCGACTAATCGGCGAGGACATAAAGCTGAATACATCAGTCCGGCCGGGAACGCACCTGGTTAAGGTGGACCCCGGACAGATGCATCAGATTGTCATGAATCTGGCCGTGAATGCGCGTGATGCTATGCCAAATGGAGGATCCCTTACCTTTGAGATATCTTCTGAGACCCTGGACGAAGACTATTGCCTGCGGCATCACTATGCCTCGCCCGGAGAATATATCCTGCTGGCCATAAGTGATACAGGAAGCGGGATGCCGGAAGAGGTTAAAGAACACCTGTTTGAGCCCTTCTTCACCACCAAATCGCCGGGAAAAGGCACAGGGCTTGGTTTGGCGACTGTTTATGGCGCAGTCAAACAGAACAATGGC
>CAZSZQ010000216.1:0-5454 GCA_964610475.1 uncultured Desulfatiglans sp. | reverse complement strand
CTGTCAAAGAGCATGGCCTTTTCCATGATGCTTTTGGGTTTTTCCAGAAGTTCGGTGCGGAGGGCCGCCTTGAATTCTGCAAATTTTTCATCAGATAATGCCTCAAAGTCTGAAGGCAATCTGTCTATAAAATGATCGGCCCTTTCACGTATCTCATCGGCAGCGTGGCTTTCGGATTGTATAATAAAAAACAGATAATGCTGCCCGTTATCCTCCTGGGCTGCCGCCGATACAATATATCCAAGCTGCTGTCTTGTCCGCATCTCTGTAAAAAACGGCTGTGAAATAAATTTATCGATGATACGGGCTGCCATTCTCAGCTCAGATGTTTCACTGCCCAAATATACGGTCTTCCAGAAACATGAATTGTTTGTATCGACTCTCTCCATATATGTAAGCGGGTCATTTTTGTTTTCAACCAGAATGGCCTGTTTAAAGGTATCCTCCCTGTTCAACGAGGTGGAATTTAAAGAGGCTTGCAGCATGCGCGATAAGGAGAGAGTCTCTTCAGAGGTAATATTCCCATGTGCAAGGCCCTCAATCCGCACCTTATTGTAAAAGGTATCGGTAAACTCCTTGAGATCTTTTAGTTCTATGGACTTACCTTCCGCCAGTAACGAGTCAACACTGAACCAGGTCTCTTTTCTGATCATTCGGGAGATATGGCGGGCAACCTCCCAGGCCGGCGCCATTTTAAAGTTCTGCAATTCAAGTATTTTCCTGTCTTTGATGTCGTCAAAGTGCCTTTCTGATATGGCAAGGGTTCTTAGCCTGCTTCCGATCTCCCTTAATAACATGGGTATGGAGGATGTATATCCATTAATGGTAATGGTTACACCGTCCAGATCCTCTGAAATCCTGAAATTCAGCCCTGCCTCACCTGCAGGATAGGCTATTTCATTGAGCATTTCATTAACACACGCGGTGTACAGGGAGAGCCGTGCCATATATGCCGGGCTGATAAGTCCCTTATGATGTTTGATACGGAAGATGATAGTGGCTTCAGGTCTCTTGAAGGTTGTGTCCTGCGCATACCACACCTCAATGCCCTCTTCTCCCAGTATTTTTACCGGGCGCTCCGCAAGCAGTCTCACATCTTCAGGTACAAACGGATTAGTTGCCGGAAGAGAAAGCCCCTTTATTATTTGAGGATTCAACAGTGATTTGTAAAACCTGCCCTTCTCTAAACTGTATGAGTATCCTGTTCCGTAATACGGCTCGATACTGCCGGTTTTCAATCCTTTGGAGGTCAACATGCACAGCATATTTTCGGGCCTGAGTTGTCTGAGAACCAGTTCAATAAGGCCCGGGTCAGGTTTTTCATATATATAATCAACCGTCTCAGCAACATCAGCAGGGTATCTGCCCATATTGCCTGCCAGATACGACGCCCGCTCTGCCCCTTCTCCCTTGTATTTGTATGCATAATCGAGTTCGGCAATACGCTTGATCTCGCTGAAAATATACTCGGGAAGGCCTTTTTCCCGAAGGAGTCGAATGTAACTGAAGCAGTATTTAAGTACATCCTGATACTGGTCAACCCCCTTTTGAGTAAGCTTTATATTGATCACGAACCTGCCGTAATCGTCTGTAAGGCTTCCGCCTCCTGCACTCAGGCCCGTGGCAAGCCCATTGTCCTTCAGAAAGGATAAAAGAGAACCTTCTCCTTCATGTCCTGTACAGAAGGCAACAAGCCTCTCAGGTTTTGTCCTGTGGTGTTCAATAAAGGCAGGCATGGAAAACTGGAGAGTAAGCTCCCTGATATCCTTTACAGGCTGCCTTTTTATGATGCGAACACCCTTTACAGGTTCCAGATAATCCGGGTTATATCTTAATTTTTCAAGATTGTTGTTTTTTATGGGCAGGAAATATGCCCTGGCAAGCCTTTCAAGTTCATCCGGTTCTTTGTTGCTTAACAGGACAAGGGTCATCCGGTTGGCCGAATAATAGGTATTATAAAAATTTAAAAATTCTTCCTGTTTCACACCTTTGAGTGTTTCAAGGCTTCCGGTTGCAAAATGGTTCGCAGGATGGTTTTTTCTGTAAAAGGTTTTAAAAAGCTGATACTCACGCGAGTCATCCTGTTCCAGGTTTTTCTGGTGTTCGGAATGTACGGCATTAACCTCTCTCTCGCTGTATTCAGATGAGAAGAGAGGAGAGATAAAAAACTGTGAAAACCTGTCAATGCCTCCTTCAAAGGCATCATGCTGTATTTCAAAGTGATAGTTGCTCCTGTCTTCACCTGTAAAAGCATTTGTGTAGCCGCCATGACTATCCAGATAGGCAAAAAATTCATCAATCTCAGGATATTTTTTATTGCCCAGGAACAGCATGTGTTCAAGAAAATGGGCAAGCCCCTGCCTCTCTTTGGGGTCCATCAACGAGCCGACCTCAACCTCAAGGGCGGCAGCCGATTTATTAAATGCAGGGTCTGAAACAAGTAATACCTTTAATCCGTTTTCAAGCACCAGATGGCGTGAAACCGATTTGTCATCAGGGTGTTTAACAAGCGTCTGGGCTGCAATGATTATATTTAAAAAAATAAAAAATCCAATTATGAGCGCCGCTGTTTTTTTCATTTTAGCTCCTTATACTCAAAAACCGGTTATATCCTTTTCCCCCCAATGATATATTGCTGAAATCAAGGGTTGAACTGACCAGCTCTGAAGCATGCTACCATATGGTTCATGTCATCTGACCGGGGATTTACGGTCAGAATCGGTTCGACCTCTCTGCATTTTTCTATTGCAATGGGGCACCTTGTATGAAAACGGCACCCCTTTGGCAATGTTATAGGCGAAGGCACTTCACCTGTCACAAGATGTTTTTTCTTTTTTGCCTTTGGATCAGGCACAGGGATTGCCGAAATCAGGGCGGATGTATATGGATGAAGAGGCTCCCTGTACAACTTTTCAGCCTCAGCGTATTCAATGATCTTTCCGAGATACATGACTGCCACATAGTCAGAAATATGCTTTACCACAGCAAGGTCATGGGCAATGAAAAGGTAGGAGAGGTTCATTTCATTCTGAAGATCAAGCAGCAGATTGAGTATCTGTGACTGTATGGAGACATCCAGCGCTGATACAGGCTCATCGCATATGACAAGCCTTGGATTCAATGCTATTGCGCGGGCGATTCCAATACGCTGTCTCTGTCCGCCGCTGAATTCATGAGGATATCTGCCCATGGCGTTTTGCGGCAGCCCGACCTTGTCAAGAAGACCCTTTACTTTTGTTTTTCTTTCCTGAGCGGTTCCCAGCCTGTGAATAATAAAAGGTTCTTCAAGTATGTAGCCTACTGTGTGTCTGGAATTCAGGGACTCAAAGGGGTCCTGAAAGATCATCTGCATATCCCTTCTTAATTCGCGGAGTTCTTTTTTATCCATGCCGGTAAGGGATTTTCCATCAAAATATACTTCGCCTGATGTGGGTTTATAAAGCTGAAGGATTGCCCTTCCTGCGGTTGTTTTGCCGCATCCCGATTCACCGACAAGACCAAGTGTATTTCCATGTTTTATTGAAAATGATATATCATCAACGGCATGAACCCTTCCGACCGTGTGTCGTAATATTCCGCCTGTAACGGGAAAATACATCTTAAGGTTTTTTACATCAAGAATAAGTCCGCTCATTTTTTGAGAATCCTTAATAGCATATGTCAACCCTTATACAGATAACAACTTACATAGTGGTTTTCAGCTACTTCAATTAAAGGCGGAGGAACGGATTTACATATCTCCATACGGTCAGAACATCTGTTTTCAAACCGGCATCCCTCAGGCATCTCGTCAAGGGCAGGCACCATGCCATCTATTATGTTAAGGCGGCTCTTGGGTTCGGTATTTAGCCTTGGAATCGATGATAACAACCCTTTTGTGTAGGGATGTTTCGGGTCTTCAAAAAGATTATTGGCAGATGCAATTTCAGAAGTTTTACCTGCATACATTACCAGCACATCATCACAGATCTCGGCTATAACGCCAAGGTCATGGGTAATAAAAATCACCGAGGTGCCTGTTCTCAGCTGGAGTTCACTTACCAGCGACAGTATCTGCGCCTGAATGGTAACATCCAGGGCAGTGGTAGGTTCATCCGCAATAAGAATATCAGGCTTTGTGATAAGGGCCATTGCAATCATGACCCTCTGGCGCATTCCCCCTGAAATCTGGTGAGGGTATACAGATAATATCTTTTCCGGACTGGGAATGCCCACCTTTTCCATCAATGCAATGCTTGATCTTATAATATCGGTCCCGGCCATTTCCGGCCTGTGGAGTTCATAACTCTCTGCAAGCTGTTTTCCTATGGTGTGTACCGGATTCAAAGCCGTCATAGGTTCCTGGAATATCATGGATATCCTGTTACCTCTTATTTTATGGAGCATGGAAGGGTCAAGTTTCAATATGTCGGTTCCATTATAAAGGATTTCTCCTCCCAGATACTGACCTGCGGGTTTAGGGAGAAGCCTCATTATGGATAATGCGGTTACACTCTTGCCGCAGCCTGATTCGCCGACAATCCCAAGGGTTGAGCCCTTTTTTAGAACAAAACTGACACCGTCCACTGCCCTTTGAAGACCAGTCTCAGCCTGAAATGCCACTACAAGGTCTTTTACTTCAAGGATTATGCTTTCTTTGTTTACCAATAATGCTTTCCTGTTCTGTTTTAAAAATGCATCAAAAAATAACTACTTAACCTTATATGTCTCGTCAACAATAGTGACCGGTTCAAATGCCATGCCTTTTTTCATGGCATCAAGTGTCTCCCTCTTCACATTCTCATCTATCCAGAAATATCCGCCATATTTGCTCTGCCATGGTTCAAAAAATTCAAAGAGAGATTCAGATGTTCTTGTGCCGGGTATTTCCGGCAGCTTCATCCATCTCCAGTAAAGATCTCTTATATATGGCACCTGATAAAGGGGTATCCATGAGCTGATATCATGGATCTTCTGCTGGATTTCATGGATAAGCCTTATCTGTTCATTTGTGTCCTGTGAATTTCTATAGGCATCTATCAATTTATCCAGTTCCGGATCATCGGTATTGGTTACGTTGTTGGTCTGGGGTTTGTGGGCATTATCAGAATGAAAGGACTGCCACGGTTCAGGTCTCAGGTTCGGGCTTTGAAAGCCTGAAAACGCCACCTCATGTTTTTTTTCCATCTCCTTTTTATATGCAGCGCTGGGGTCAAGCAGTTCCAGTTTAAGTTCTATGCCCGCCTTTTTTGCCTCTTCCTTTAAAACAACAAGGCGCGGGGTATATTCTTCTGTACCGTATGTTACTGTCACAGAATATCTTGCCCCGTTTTTTTCCCAAATTCCATCAGCGCCCCTTTTCCATTCAGATTTTTTCATGTACTCTTCAACCTTATCTATATTGAATTCCCGTGCCCTGATGTTCCTGTTTGTCCACTCACCATAGCCGGTGTCTATATTATGAAGCCTTTCATA
>CAZSZQ010000215.1:0-5550 GCA_964610475.1 uncultured Desulfatiglans sp. | reverse complement strand
TGCTTGAGAAATTCACGATCTTGAACATCCTTTGGCCTTATCCCCATTTTTGTTTTTATTAGCATCTCCGGTTTTAGATAGGGAGTTTGAACCCCTTTCATAGCGCTTACAGAGTGTTACCAAATCCTTTACCGTAGGGATTCTAGAGAATTGCGTACTATCATATCCTCCATCCATTGGTCTGCCTCTTCGAATGTTTTAAATTTATATATTCCTTTTTTACAAACCCTTTTTGTACATCGGAGCCTTCCCACAGTATTCAACAAGGTAGCTGCTTCAGAAATAACTTGAGAACGAGTAAGTATAGAATCTTCAATATTTTTTCTTCTACCTATCGTTTTTTTGTTCATATTGGTCTTAGTTTTTGAAAATCACATTTAAGAATCAAGGTTATAGGTTAGAAGGTTTAGAGGTTCAAGGTTGAACTCGCAGAGAGCCACGCTCTAAGCGCAGAGAGTTAAGGCCAGAAATCAGAGGTCTGAAAGCGGAAGTCAGCGCAAAGCTCAAAGCTGAAAGTTCAAAGGTTAAAACTAAAAATCATTACCATCTGAGTGTTTCTTTGTGGGTCTATGGCTAATTCAGTTTTACTCTTTTGTCTTTTAAAATTTATGTGGGTCTGTGTGTGCCCGTGGCTAATTGAGCATCTCAAGGCATTTTGCACTGTCTGTTTTACCGCTGCTGTTTTTAGGCAGTGCGCGAACAAACTTGATCTCGTGTGGTAACTTATAATCCGGAAGCATCTCAGCGGATTTTTTTAATATCATTTTTTCATCTGTATCTTCAGTAACAGGCACTGCTATTGATACAAATCTGTTACCCAAAAGATCATCCTTAATTCCCAGTATTACCGTTTCAATAAGAAGGCCTGTATCCATGAGGACATCCTCGATCTCCTGGACATTTATCCTGTGCCCTTTTACCTTAAGGAGATTATCACTCCTTCCTGTTGTAAAAATAAATCCATCTTTATCTTTATAACCAAGGTCCCCTGTATAGTACCCACTAGTAATCAAGACCTTTTTTGTTGCATCTTCATCCTTCCAGTAACCTTACATGATGTTAGGCCCGTAACCGACAATCTGCCCTTCTTCTCCAACACCGGTTTCCTGCCCATCCGGCCCCAGGACCTTAATTGTAACACCTGGTATAGCCTTGCCTATGGAATCTATCTTTTCCGTGAAATAGTTCGGGTCAAGCCATGTTAAGCGTGCTGAGGCCTCTTTGGCACCATACATGACAACAATACAAGCCTGAGAGCAACATCTTGTGGAAGTGAGATCATGCTTTTTTGAATATAAAAGCAACCCTCGGATTACCCACCTTATCATTACTGAAGTGTATGGGCAATTCGTAACCTTTTACCCTGTTGAATAATGCCTGCACCTGTTTTTCCTGATCAATCCCGAATTCAAATGCCAGTATCCCCCCTGGTTTCAAATAAAGTAACGACTCCTTGATGAGTCGATTATGTATTGCGAAACCATATATGCCCCCATTGAAAGCAGCCTCCGGTTCATGAGTGGTCAGGTGGGCCAGATCAGTTTGTAACTTGGCAGAAGGGATATAGGGCGGATTCGATACAATAAAATCAATCTTTTCCTCAAGCCCTGCATTGGCAAGAGGCAAAAAAAGATCGCCCTTATATACGGTGACCCTGTTTTCCAGTTTTAAGAGTGCTATATTTTTTCCGGTAAGCTCAACACAGGAGGCTGTAACATCTACAGCATGGATAATAGATTGAGGCAGAAGAGAAGCGATTGCGCACGAAAGGTTTCCGCTTCCACAACCGATATCAATACCAGTGAGTCTTGTCTCGACCGGGTATTTGTCCAATAACCTTTCGACAACAGTCTTGCCGAGAAGTTCTGTCTCAGGTCGAGGGACAAGGACATCTTCAGATGCAAGCAATTCATACCCCATAAAATTGATTCTACCGGTCAGATAAGCAAGAGGGACCCCACTGATACGTTTTTTTACAAGAGATCTCAACTCCAAAATCTTTTCTTCCGGCAGAGGTGATAAGGCGATTGAGCATGCCTTTATCACAGAACATGGGCTCCCCTGCACAGCAGACCATAGTATTTTCAGTGCAGTTTCAGCATTTTCCTCCGGGAAATCAGGGGTAAAGATATGTGCTGCATCAAGATATGAGAATAATTCCTGATAGAGCTCTGAATTATTCATATATTACCCTACTTTAAACCTTTCTTGGTGATTTTTCCTGATTCTGTTTTGGGTAATTCCGGCAATATTTCGATGTATTTCGGGACCATAAAGTTTTCAAGACGATCAGTACAATGCTTTTTGATCATTATCTCTGTAATTGATTTATCATCAAGCGCAACAAATGCCTTTATTGCCTGTCCCAGCAGATCGTCATCTACGCCGATAACCGCTGCCTCGCGTATCCCTTTCATGCTTATCAGCACATTTTCAACTTCAACAGGGCTTACCTTTTCACCTCTGGATTTAATAATATCATCGCTCCTGCCTATAAAAAAGAGATCACCTTCCTCATCCTTTCTAAACCAGTCTCCGGTACATAGCATCCTTTCTCCGGGATACAAGCCCGTTTTCAACATTTTGGCACTCAGTTCCGGGGCCTTCCAGTATCCCATCATGAGATGCGGGCCTCTTACATGGAGAGTCCCTGTTTCATTTGGTTTGCACTCATTTCCATCAGTATCGAGGATAAGTGTTTCTGTACCGGGTATAGCCTTCCCGACAGATGCAGGTTTCAGATCGGCCTTCTCCGGTTCAAGATAACATACCCGTTTACATTCAGTAAGACCATACATACGGTAGATCAGTGCATTTGGAAAAATACTATATAACTCCTCGTTGTAATCGGGTGGCAACGCTGCAGCCGTATTGGTAATGCGTGTCACAGATGGAAATAAAAGAGGTTTACGACGATGCATGCTGATGAGTGAAGCATAAATTGTAGGTACTCCTGGAAATACAGTTACAGAGTAATCCATAACACGGTTAAATATCTGGGCAGGATAGTTAAAGGAGCGTTCAAGAACAAGGGATGCACCATGTACAACATTCATGAGTACCTGATACAACCCGTAATCAAATGCCAGAGGAAGGACATTGATAAGGATGTGTGAGTTATCCAGCCGGAGATAATGAGATATACTCTGGGCAGCAAACAACATTGCCTGGTGACTCATCATAACCCCTTTGGGATTACCAGTGCTTCCTGAAGTGTAGATAAGTGCTGCAAGATCATTGGGTATGGTTGACACCGGTTGCGAAATCGGGTTGGTTAATCCCATCGAGTCAAACAGTTTTCTGACAAAACATCCATCTTTTCCGGGGATTATAAAGTTGCCATCAGAAACAGAATAAAACATGCCCTTTAAATACCTGCATGAGGTAAATACAGGCGAGAGTCTTGAAAAGAGATGGCTGTCTGTGATCAAAATTTTCGCTTCACTGTCATTTAAAATATATTCAAGTTTGTCACTCTTTGTCTGCGGGTTTATAATAATAAAGGCACCCCCGGCAACAAGTGCTGCATAAAGCGATACTACATTGGCATAAGTATTATCTAGATAAATTGCAACACGGTCACCCCTTTTCAAACCAGAAGTTACAAGTACATTTGCCAGTCTGTTGACATCATTAGAGGTTGACCTGTAAGAGTATTCTTTACCTTCAACTATAAAGGCTGTTTTATCAGGATACTTTTCTGCCGAGGCAAATAATGTGTCATGCAGCAGCCATAATGGTTTCATCATAATGGGAGGCCTTTAAATTATTCATAATAAAAAAGCGTGGTACATTTTTCCTGTAAAAAGTGAAAATATCTTTCGAGTAATCTTCTTGATAAACTGGTTATTACTTCATTACCTTATTCTGCCTGGTACTTTACACTAGGCGAGCTTTTTCTCAAGATACCCCACCACATTATTAATAGAATCAAGATTTTCAGGTACAAGTTCCTCGTCATCAACTTTTATAGAGAGCTGTTCCTCAAGAAAATTTACCAGTTCCAGTATCCCCGTAGAATCAATTATGCCTCCATCGAGAAATGAAGTATCATCATTCAAGCCTTCATCCTGCCCAAATAAAAAATTTTCTACTATGAATGTTCTTATTTTGTCTTTCATATTTCCTCTCCGTACGTAAAGAGCAGAGCGCAAAGAGCATAGAGTGTAAAGCCAAAAACTTTTTTACTTTGCGCTTAGTGCTATGCTCTATGCTACTTAAAGTCCCAGTTTATTTTTAGCGTATTCAACCATATTCTGATTCTGTTCTGTATATATCTTCTCGATCCCTTCATCCCTTTCCATTACACCCTGGCGCACCATACCGGCTATCTCCCAGACATAGGGGTGGAATTTGTTCCGTTCTATATGGCGTTGATTTGCAAAGGCATTAAGAAGGCAGTTTGATGAGTTGGTATCAGTATCATCAGGAAGCTTCCATCCTATACTTTTCAATGTCTCCGTAACATTCTTCTCACTGTAATCAAAAAACGCCAGCGGATGGACATTGACCGGGAACCTGTCCCTGTATTTCTCATAATATTCCGGAGGCAGAAAATACTGGGAGATAGAATTTAGAATCCCTTCCGGGATGGATTTTTTAATGGATTCCTGGTTCTGCCTTATGAGAGCAGGGTTTGTCTTCATTATAGCTGCCTGTATAGGGGCCTGTCCAGGAGACCAGCCAAATGCTACCAGAGGTATGGACATCTCAATTGCGGTTTTAAGAGCAAAGCCTTTAACTATGCTGATACATGCTGTACAAACAGAGCTTGCACGGAGGAGCGTCGCAGGAGAAAAGATATCTTTCTCTGCGGTCAGACAGAACAGCTCTTTCGTGACAGACCACGGCAGCCTGACTTTTATTAAATCAACTGAAAGGATATCGGTAATAATATCTATATTCTTCCATGCAGTGGGAGAAACAAAATGGTTGTCAAAGGTAAATGCCAGAATCTTGAGATCATAACGTTCCCGTAACAGTTTAAGGGTATAGCTTGAATCCTTACCACCACTGTAAGCCATTATTACATCATATGAAGGTGATGATCCCTTGATATCTTTTATGAGCTGGTCAAGGCGGCCATGATATTCCGTTTTTTTTTCATCAACATCCACGTCTGCATTGTTCGCTCTCTGGCAATGGTTGCAGATGCCCTGCTCATTGAATCTGATACCTGGAAAGGTTTCAGGCAATATACATTTATTACATATTTTCATGATTTACTCCTATTTTTGGGGCAGAGTATACGAAGCATGGCTCAAACCAAGATACTTTTATTTTATGCTATGCTCTCTGCGCTTTTCTCTTTGCTAACCAAATGTACTCTGCATTTTGCGCTCTACGTCCTGCTTATAAATCCTTATATTCTCTGGAACTTTGATTTGCCTTGATGTAAATTCCTTAAGATACATATTGTCAAGCAGCTGGGTGGAAAGTATACCGACAAGGGCCATGTTCTCCCGTTCACTCAATATTTCTCCATTTCCCCTGTTACACTTCTTTATTAAAATCGATACCTTTTTGGGATCAAAATACCCCTTTTCCACA
>CAZSZQ010000214.1:0-5553 GCA_964610475.1 uncultured Desulfatiglans sp. | reverse complement strand
GGTTTTTCTTTTTTCAATTAAAAGGTCCAGGAATGTATATAATATTATAAATGTCAGTTCAGGTAACATATTTACTCAACCTTTTTCCTTAAGGATCTTTTATTTTGCTTAATATATTTATTGATGCCGACGCCTGCCCTGTAAAAGAAGAGGTTTTTCGTGTTGCAGAGAGGTTTAAACTCGGGGTTACACTGGTATCCAACAAGCATATGCGTATTCCGGATAATCACCGTATAAAACTTGTTATTGTTGGCAGCGGGCCTGATGAGGCTGACAACTGGATTGTTGATATGGCAAAAGAGGGTGATATTGTAATAACCGCTGATATTCCCCTTGCAAGCCGAAGCATCAGAAAGGGTATAAACGCAATCAGCCCGAAAGGGAAGATTTTTAATGAAGATAATATAGGGAGTATACTTGCCACCCGGAACCTTATGGCCGATCTCAGAGACCTTGGAGAAATTACCGGTGGCCCGGCACCTTTTACAAAAAAAGATAGATCCAATTTTTTACAGCAGCTTGATGAGTTGATCAACTCGATACTCCGGAAATGCCCTGCCAGATAATTATCTTTCTATTCCTGATAATTGTATGCTATACAGCTTGGCTGATTTTTTTGACTTTACAAATATTATGTAGGGGCGAATAATTATTCGCCCCTTTTTTAAATTTAAGGAAATATAAAACATGAGTAAAAAGGTACAAAATAAAGATATACGCAACATAGCAATAATCGCCCATGTTGACCATGGCAAAACAACCCTTGTTGATGCCATGTTCAAGCAGAGCGGCCTTTTCAGGGAGGGGCAGGAGATTGAAACCCGCGTCATGGACAATCTTGAGCTTGAAAGAGAGCGGGGAATTACAATCGCTGCCAAAAACTGCTCGGTAGTATGGCAGGGCACCAAGATAAATATTATAGACACACCCGGCCATGCCGATTTTGGAGGAGAGGTGGAAAGGGCACTTACAATGGCCGACGGTGCCCTGCTTCTGGTGGATTCATCAGAAGGCCCCCTTCCCCAGACAAGGTTTGTGTTAAAAAAAACCTTTGAGGCAGGGCTCAAGGTTATTGTTGTAATAAACAAGATAGACCGGCAGGATACCAGGCCGCAGGAGGTTCTTAACGAGATATATGACCTTTTTATTGACCTGGGTGCAAATGATGAGCAGATAGAATTTCCTCTTCTTTATGCAATAGGCAGGGAAGGAATTGTAAAGAAAAGGCTCTCGGACAGATCAAACAATCTTAATGTGCTGTTTGAGACAATTATCGAAAAGACCCCTCCTCCCTCCTATGACCCCAAAGAACCCTTTCAGATGATTGTTGCTGATCTTGGCTATTCATCCTACATGGGCAGACTCGCTGTGGGCAGGGTGGTAAACGGTTATGTAAACTATAATGACAGCCTGGTGTGCATGGGAGAAGAGGGTAATGAAACGCCTCTCAAGGTCACAAAAATACAGGTTTATGAAGGTATAGGTCTCAAGGAGGTAAACCAGGCAGGGCCAGGTGATATTGTGGTGCTCTCAGGAATAGAGGATGTAAAGATAGGCGATACCATATGTACAAAGGAATTTCCAAAGGCATTAAAGAGAATCTCTGTTGAAGAACCAACCGTATCCATGCGCTTTACCATTAACACATCCCCTCTTTCCGGCAAAGAAGGCAGATATGTCCAGTCGAGCAAGATCAAAGAGAGGCTCTTTAAGGAGACACTGAGGAATGTGGCTATAAAGGTAGATGAATCAGAAGAAAAAGACAGTTTTACTGTAAAGGGGCGAGGTGAATTTCAACTGGCTATACTCATAGAAACCATGCGCAGGGAAGGATATGAATTCTGCGTGGGCAGGCCCGAGGTCATTTTAAAAGAGAAAAACGGCAGAAAGCAGGAGCCTATCGAACACCTTTATATTGACGCCGGTGAGACATTCATGGGAGTAGTCACAGAAAAACTTTCACTGAGAAAGGGGAAGATGATAAACCTGGTAAACAACAACTCGGGCAGGGTGAGGATGGAATTTTCCGTGCCTTCCCGGGGTCTGATCGGCTTCAGGGATGATTTCTTAACCGTTACAAAGGGAACAGGAATAATGAATTCATACCTGGAGGGATTTGATTATTACAGGGGTGATTTTCCTTCAAGATTCAGCGGATCCATTGTTGCAGACCGGCACGGTGAAGCAGTTGCCTATGCGCTTTTTAACCTGGAACCAAGAGGTCGGCTTTTTATTGTTCCCGGTGATCAGGTTTATGAAGGTATGATAGTAGGTGAACACAACAGAGAGAATGATATAAATGTAAACCCGTGCAAGGAAAAAAAACTGTCCAACATGAGGGCAGCCGGAAAGGATGATAATATACTCCTTTCACCGGCAAGGCCACTGTCTCTTGAAAGCGCGATAGTGTTTATAAGGGATGATGAGATGGTAGAGATTACACCAAAATCCATACGCCTTCGAAAGGAAGAGTTGTCTGCCCAGAAGAGGCATTTGAGTCTGGCAAGGAAGTTCAAGGAGAAAGCATAGGGCAGAGGGTAGAGAGCATAGCAATCTATTGCCATGTTTGTATTACCATGCCTATGCTCCTTGCTCTCTGCCCCTTGCCTCTTTTTATTTGGATCACCGTAAAATGCACTCCTTAACCCACGGTTCTGCAATGGATTTGAATGCCATAATTTCATTTTCGGAAAATTCCGGGGATATATCTTTAAAAAACTCAGGATGAAGTATCTTCGCCCTGTGGAAATTCTGAAGGGCATAGAGTTTCGCCCCTTTGATTATTTTAACGATATTACCGATAACATCGCTATCCACAAAACCCTTAACACAGGTGGTTCTGAATTCATAATCAGGGGCATTTTTCATTATGGTTTCTATACTTGACAGTATATCTTCAGGATTAGTTCCCTTTGCTACAAGCGGGTTATATTTTGAGGGGTCTGTCTTGATATCCATAGCAATGTAATCCACAAGCCCCCTTTTAATAAGAACCTCAAGATCATCAGGTCTGCTACCGTTTGTGTCCAGTTTTATAGAATAACCAAGATCCTTAACAGCTTCACACAGCCTGGTAAGATTTTTTGACAGGGTGGGTTCTCCTCCTGATATGACTACTCCTTCAAGAAAATTCCTCCGGCTTTTAAGAAATTCATACAAACTGTCACCCTTCAATGATGACGGGCATTCATCATTACACATCACAAGAGAAGGGTTATGACAATAGGGGCAGTCGAAATTGCATCCTGACAGGAAGATCACACAGCTTAATTTACCGGGGTAATCTATTAATGAATTTTTCTGAATCCCGCCTATGTTCATCTTTATTTTCCTAGGCGGCTTTGAACATTTTTCTCATGCTGAATTCCTGCTGCTTACCGTTGTTCCACTGCTTGACAGGTCTCAAATAACCAACAACCCTTGAATAGACCTCTGTCTCTGATCCGCATACATTGCATATCTCCTGATTTCCGGTCAGATAGCCGTGTGAAGGGCAGATGCTGAATGTTGGTGAAAGGGTGAGATACGGAAGCCTGAAACCTGACACAATCTTTTTGATAAGGCTCTTCACAGATTCTGTTTCTCTTATATTTTCACCCAGATATATATGCATTACTGTCCCGCCAGTATATTTGGTCTGGAGTTCATCCTGGAGAATAAGTGTTTCATATATATCATCAGAATAATTTACGGGAAGCTGTGTTGAGTTTGTGTAAAAGGGCTCTCCCCCTGATTTGTATGACTCCTCATTGGCACATATGATATCAGGGTATTTTTCCTTGTCCTTTTTTGCAAGCCTGTAGGTGGTTCCTTCGGCAGGTGTTGCCTCGAGATTATATATATCGCCGGTCTTCTCCTGAATCGCAGCAATGGTATGACGCAGATAATCCATTACCTTGAGAGAAAAGCTCCTTCCTTTCTCACTTGCTATGTCCGTACCCAAAAAGTTTTGGCACGCCTCATTCATACCTATGATACCAATGGTGGAAAAATGATTTTTCCAGTACTTCCCTGATCCTTCTTTTATTTCCCTCAGGTAAAATCTGGAGTAAGGATAAAGGTTATTATCGGTAAAACGCTCAAGCACCTTTCGTTTAATATCAAGGCTTCTGGAAGCAAGGTCAACCATTTTATCAAGTCTTTTAAAAAATGCATTTTCATCTTTTGCAAGATAGCCTATCCTGGGAAGGTTAATGGTTACAACCCCAATGGAACCTGTCAGAGGATTGGCGCCGAATAGCCCCCCTCCCCTTTTCATCAGTTCCCGGTTATCGAGCCTGAGCCTGCAGCACATGGATCTTGCATCTTCGGGCGACATGTCGGAGTTTACAAAATTTGAAAAATAGGGAATGCCGTATTTTCCTGTCATCTGCCATATGCTGATAAGATTGGGGTTATCCCAGTCAAAATCACGAGTGATATTATAAGTAGGGATGGGAAAGGTGAATACCCTGCCCTTTGCATCTCCTGCCATCATTACCTCTGCAAAGGCCCTGTTAAGAATATCCATTTCAGATTGAAACTCAGAATATTTCTGGCTTTGCTCAATGCCTCCAACAATAACATAATTGTTTTTAAGCATGGATGGCACACTTAAATCCATGGTGATATTGGTAAACGGGGTCTGAAACCCCACACGCGTGGGGATATTGATATTGAACACAAATTCCTGAATGGCCTGCTTTACTTCCTTGTAACCAAGGTTGTCGTACCTGATGAATGGCGCCAAAAGGGTATCAAAATTGGATAAGGCCTGCGCGCCTGCCGCTTCACCCTGGAGCGTATAAAAGAAATTAACGATCTGCCCAAGCGCCGATCTCAGATGTTTTGGGGGCCCGCTTTCCACCTTGCCTTCCACCCCTTTAAAACCGTTTATCAGCAGGTCTTTCAGATCCCATCCGACACAGTATACTGAGAGAAGGCTCAGGTCATGGATGTGGATATCACCATCTTTGTGGACATCCCTGATTTCATGCGGGTATATACTGTTTAGCCAGTATTCTGAGGTTACATCTGAGGAAATATAATTGTTCAAGCCCTGTAATGAAAATGACATATTGCTGTTCTCTTTTATTTTCCAGTCCAGCTTCTGGATATAATGATCTACAAGATCAATATTGGACTTTGTAGAAATCGCCCTGATCTGGGCATGCTGCTCCCTGTAGAGAATGTATGCCTTGGCGCTTTTATAATATGGGGTATCCAGGAGTACTCTTTCTACTATATCCTGTATCTCCTCAACACCGGGCTGATCACCCAGCTTGAGTTCATGGGCAAGCGTAAGCACATATAGAGTGAGTTTTTTTGCTTCCTTCTCACTGAATTCGCCGGTTGCCTTTCCAGCCTTTGCCATTGCAGCTGTTATCTTTGAAGAGTCAAAGTCAACAATCCTTCCATCGCGTTTTTTAATTTTTTCTAACATAAATCATACCCTCGGAAAGCAAAATACAGTTTAAAAATACCAGTTTTTACAGATTTTTCTCCCGAAAATCCGGACGTGAAGTTAATCATATGGCCCCCCTCCAAAAGCCAACGTATAACTAGAGAAAAGTA
>CAZSZQ010000213.1:0-5675 GCA_964610475.1 uncultured Desulfatiglans sp. | reverse complement strand
ACAAGCTTTGTATCAGCCACAATATGAATATCGCTTGCTTCAAGTATATTACCCTTGTCGATAAGGAGATCAGCAAGCCTTATAATGTGGTCTGAATCCTCCTCTTCACTGATATTTGACCTTGTTATCTTTTCTATATTTTCATCAATGGTAAGGGCTGCCTTGTAGTAAAGGTCTATTGTCTCTGAAATCCAGACCTTTGGAGCGATATAGGTCTCAACCCTGAACCCTGTCATTCTTGTAAGTTCATCCTGGGTAATAACATCAAAGGGGTTGCTGGTTGCCACCTTGAGGGTATTATCCACCTTTTCAAGGGGGAATATCCCTTTTGTAATGGCAAAATCCATTGGTATATCTGCTACAAGCGACTGGTCTATCTTGGTAGACTGGATATCAAGTATCTTTGCACCGCTCTGTATGGCAATGGCTGTCTGGAGCTGTTCCTCTGTAACCCAGTCAAGCCGTAACAGCACATCACCCAGCAGGGAGCCGGTTTTGTTTTTTTCATCAAGGGCCATTTTTAACTGGCTCTCATCAACAAATCCAAGTTCAATAAGAATTTCACCTAAGAATTTATTCATTCTCTTCGCCTCACAAATTCCGACACATCATAATGAAAAAATATTACATGCAGCAACTATACTCTTGCCCTTACTCTTAATTTCACTCTTACTCTTTACCAAATCCACTTTCACCTGATTCCGGCAAGCGGGCGCTCAGTTGTTCGATCCTGTTTTGATAAACACCCATTTCACCGGGCCTTGAAGAATCACTGTTTATCAGTTTAGTATAATAGTCAACAGCCTCGCTGTATCTCCCATACCTGTCATAGAGCACAGCCATGTTAAGAAGTAATGAAGGATTATTACTGTTGATCCTTTCGGCCTCCTTATAACTTTTTATCGCATCATCAGGTCGCCCGATACGGCTTAAGGCTACACCCCTGTGAAAGGATATCTCAAATAAAAGCCCCGGATCATGAACATCAGGGTCATCCAGGTGTAAAAGTGCATCAGAGTATTTTTCAAGCCCTATTTCAGCCACAGCAAGGTTCAGCATTGTTTTTGTATCAGCCTTATCCATATTAATAAGTGATGATAATATCTCATATGCCTCCTGATATCTGGCCATAGTAATATATATGGAGGCCATATTAAAAAGCGCCTCCGGATTGGATGGGTTCAGGGCTATGGCCTTTTTATACATAATAAGCGCGGTTTCAAGCCTTGCCTCCCTGTGCAGCTGAACCGCTTTTCGTAAAAAATACTCCTCATTTTCAGGCTGTTCTGCGTGAAGTCCACCGTGTACCTTATCTTTATCAACCTTAAGCTCCTGAACCTTTTCATCTGATGAGATTACGGGTGTTATCACTTTATCAGGAGCTGCCTTGATTGTCTTTTCAGAAATCCTCTTCTCAACCGCCCTTGTCACATTGAACGCTGTTTCTTTTGATGCGGTATCTTCCTCCACTGATGGAGCAACCGGACCTGACATGGAGGTTGTAACACTGTTTACAGGCTCATTGCCGGTTTGAGGAGTGACCGGTATCTCCCTGCTCTCCCTTATCCACATATATGAAAGTACTGATGCAAGTGCTAAAAACAACACTGTATATAATACTGCTCTTTTAGAATTGATAACCTCCTGTGAAGGGGCATTATAGATCAACTGCCGGTTATTCTCTGATTTGTTTTTTCTCAACGCTTCGTTAAGGAGACTCATATTACCTTCATCGTAAAAAAAATAGAGGGTTGACCTTTTACCTATTTATTGGTTTTGCATCATAACCCAGATCAATTATCTCCTGGCTCGCACGCAAGGCCCGTTCAAGGCTGATATATGCCCCCAGTATCAAACTTGCCTCTCTATTTACATTTTCATCAATAACAGGGTCATACCCCTTTTCAATAAGAGCCCTGCTTATATCTTCAATAGTCTCATCTCCATTCCTTGGGGTTATTACCACTGTCCAGGGGGCATATAGAATAATACCATCTTTAAACCCTGCTTCATCCATATGGGCCTTTGCCTCCTTTTCTGACTCAAACCCCCCATGATACACCCTGTACCATGTGCCGTTTGTTGTCATATGAACAGAGTTCCAGTGCGCTTCAAGCCCCTGCTGTCTCAGGATTGTACCACTTCTAAAAGCCTCTTTCAGGGTTTTATATGAGAAGAGCTGAATGATATAATTTTTTCTGATAGTATTATTCTCCATATTAGTTGATACAGGTTTACTATTCACTGCTGCTGTATCAGCAACTCTCTTTGTCTCGCTGCTGTTCTTATGGATAATATTTACAGCAGGTTTTCTCAGAGGCAGATTTGCCACACCTGCCTGCTCAGTTTTTTTAACAGGCAAACCTCGCTCATAATTAAAAATGAAAATATTATTTCTGTATGAAATAGCCAGTACAATAAGGCATAATAACAGGATGACCAGTTCCACCCTTAACCTTTTTTCCAGTGGATAAAACATCTGCATACCGGGTAAAAATGGTCTATCAAGTATGGCCTGCTGCCTCAACTCACTTATACCCCTTTCAGCATCCCTTTTTCTGACAACAGGGCTGTTTGATACATAACCCGCCATAAGTGCATAATCACAGATGATATTTATCAGCCTTGGTATGCCGTGTGAGGCCATGTATATCTTTTTTATGGCCCCTCTAGTAAAACCTGTATGACCCCTGTCGCCTGCAACAAACAGACGAAGAGATATATATTGTTTGAGTTCGGAATAACCTATCAGCCCTAACCGGCAGCATATTGCTATACGCTGCCTTAATTGTCTTAATTCAGGCCGCAATAAAATACCCTGTAATTCAGGCTGGCCGACAAGCACAAGCTGGAGGAGTTTCTTTTTATCTGTTTCCAGGTTGCTTAGGAGCCGTAAATTTTCCAGCCCTTCAGGGGTCATTGTTTGAGCATCATCTATTATGATTACAACAGGCTTATCCTTTGTCGCCTTAAGAAGAAACCGGTTCAAATAGTCAATCAAAGCCTTTTTCGATGAATTGGCGGGATAGCTTATCCCCAGGTCGTCAAGGATAGCCTCGATGATTTCCATACCGGAAAGGGAAGGGTTTATAATATATACTGTTTCAGCCCTGCCTTCCAGATTGTCAAGTATAGCCCTGCAAAGGGTTGTTTTGCCGGTACCCACCTCACCTATCAGAAGGATAAAGCCCATGCAGGCCTCAATGCCATACAGGATATTCTCTATCGCTGTTTTATGTGTACAGGATGAATAAAGGAACTCAGGATCAGGTGTGATAGCAAATGGAGGTTTTTTTAAACTATAAAAATCAAGATAAAGCCTTGAATGGGAATGATCTTTTTCAAGTTCAAACTTTTTATTGTCGAATACAAAGTCCCATTTTTCTCCCCTTAATAAAGCATTCATAAAACCCTCATTATTATGAATTTGACGGGATTGCTGTAAGGGGTATTGGGATAAAAACCATTATTTTCGTTCATAAGGAGGCACCCACCATATTTTTTCATCAAAGTGAATCCCTATAACAATATCTTTTTTATCCTTCAGGATACGGACAACCCTGCCGCAGGCCGATTGTTCTCCGACAAGGCCGGGGAACTGGCATGTCAGATTTATCCTGTCCCCCTTTGAGAATGATACCTGTTCATCTTTCATTGTATTTAAAATACAGAGACATCCTGTTTTGTTTATATTTTTTATTACACCTCCCATTGGGCTGGAATCCTTTTCAGGCCGGCTTTCAAGTCTTGTTGAGATAAGGCAGTTTATCCGGTCTGAGGATCTCTTATTGACTTGTAGTGTCTCAGAAGGGTATTCAAGAAGAGCAAGATGAACCGGTTCATCAAGGACATCAAGGATGCGACTGCTGAACTCATACCTGACACCATTATCAGAATATTGCGCTGTGATTTTTATAAGGTCTTTTGATTTTTTAAAATATTCGGATTGATCCTCTGAAAAGGTCAGGACAATGTGCCTTCTGTCTTTTTCACCGACATAATAGGCTGTAATAATACTCTTCTGTCCCTTCAGGTTTATTGACAATTCTGCACCGGTCTGGATATTCATCAAGATATCTCCTTGCTTGGTGAGAGAAAAACACTGTGATAATTGATTTTAACAGGACGTGATAATATCATTTTTTTTTAATAATGCCACATTAAATAAACGGCTGTTTAAAAAAATTTAGTTTATTCTACAGTCAATTATTCCGTAGTTTTGCATTGGTTTGTGAGTCTTCCGATCCCTTCTATCTCAACTGTAACCATATCACCATCTTTCATGTATATTGAAGGCTCACGAAATGTCCCTACCCCATGAGGCGTGCCTGTGAGTATGATATCTCCGGGAAGAAGCGTAAAATTAAAGGAGATAAAGCTTATAAGTTCAGATATTCTAAAAAGCATCAGGTTAGTGTTGCTGTCCTGCATCAGCTGGTTGTTAAGGCTGCATTTAATCGAAAGGACATTTGGATCATTTATCTCATCGCATGTCACAATCCATGGCCCAAGGGGACAGAATGTATCGAGTGACTTTCCCCTTACCCACTGCCCGTCACCAAACTGGAGGTCTCTCGCGCTCACATCATTTGAACATGTATATCCGAAGATATTTTCTATTATTTTTTCTTCCGGACATCTTTTGATTTTTTTACCGATTATTACTGCGAGTTCAGCCTCAAAATCCACCTTTTTTGTAAGCCCGGTATTCCACAGGATTTCTTTGTTATGGCCGACAAGGCTTGTAGTAAATTTTGAAAAAAGTATTGGTTTATCAGGCGCCTTGCCATGACTCTCCCTGATATGATCCAGATAATTCAGTCCCACACAGACTATTTTCGAGGGTCTGGTTACTGCCGGGGCAAAATCTATCAGATCCAGTGATATTGGTTTTTCATTTTTGACTATTTGCGGTTCTTCATTAATAAAATCGACCATGTCCCCTGAAAAATTTATCGGGAAAACCACTTCATCGCCAACTATACCCAGTCTGATCCGGCTTTTATTCAGATATTGAAGAATCTTCATCCTGTGATCTCTAATTATAAAAATGAAAGTGTTTAACACAAGGCAATATTCACAGTCAAATTAATTTATGGATATCCTAATAATGAAAAATCTGTTATAAAACCTTTCAATTAAACATAAAGGATTTGCTGCATGGAACTGCTTGCCCCGGCCGGAAACCTGGAAAAACTGAAATGGTCGGTTATCTATGGTGCCGACGCTGTATATTTTGGAACAGAATTTGGTTCATTGAGAAATTTTGCAGGTAATTTTACCCTGGATGAAGCACAGGCAGGGATAGATTACCTGCATGCGAGAGGCAAAAAAGGATACATTACATTGAATATTTATCCCTTCTCAGAGGAATTCGGACGGATAGCTGAACTCGCTCGAACACTTGATGAACTGGGCGCAGATGCCTTTATCATATCTGATATGGGCGTGCTCAGGGAGCTAAAGAAACTTGATTTGAAGGCAGGGTTGTTCATAAGTACACAGGCCAATACTACAAACTATCAGGCTGCTTTGGCCTATTGTGAACTTGGGGCATCAAGGGTTATCCTCGCAAGGGAGCTTTCCATAGAGAGGATCAAAGAAATAGCACAGAAGACAAAGGGCATAATAGAGACAGAGGTGTTCATACACGGGGCAGTCTGTTTTTCATATTC
>CAZSZQ010000212.1:0-5710 GCA_964610475.1 uncultured Desulfatiglans sp. | reverse complement strand
GTGACCTATAATTATGCAAACAGGCCGGGCCTGATCAGGATATTAAGAAATTCAAACATACGCTGCATCCTGCCTGTCTCGGTAAGTAAGATCCGGCACAGCCAGCAGGGGTTCAGTGTCAATCTTGAAAAACATCAAACCTTTATTGACCCGGAAAGATGCACCCTCTGTGGAAAGTGCGTTGAGATCTGCCCTGTTATATCGGATACAGGCGCAAGAGCTGCCCGCATGAACAGCCGTCTGAGCCTCCCCGGGCGGGCTGTAATAGAAAAGAATAAGGCACCTCTTTGCCAGACAAACTGTCCTCTTAATGTAAATGCGCAGGGTTATATTGCCCTTGCAAAGGCAGGGAGATACAGGGAAGCACTTGATCTTATCAGGAGAGACAATGTACTCCCTGCCATATGCGGAAGGATCTGCACACACCCGTGTGAGGATTCATGCCGCAGAATTGAGGTGGATGAGGCCATAGCCATCCGGGAAATAAAAAGGTTTATTTCAGACGCGGCATTTGATGAGAATGAGAAACTGCCTGATCCTCCCCCACCTTCTAGAAAAGAGCATATTGCCATAATAGGCTCAGGGCCTGCTGGGCTTGCTGCTGCCGCTGATCTTGCGCGTAAGGGGTTTTCAGTTACTGTTTTTGAAAAGGAGAGGGAGGCAGGCGGGCTGTTGCGATACGGGATCGGCCCCCACAGGCTCCCGCGCAAGATCCTTGACAGGGAACTTGCAGTTTTGAAATCCGAAGGGGTTAATATCCTGACCGAGAGGCAAGTAAATCTACCCAGGGACATAGAAGGTTTAAAGAAAAAGTATAATGCAGTGCTCATTACAACAGGTTCATGGTCAGACCGGAAACTGGGTGTGCCAGGTGAAGGGCTCAAGGGTGTATACGGGTGCATCTCATTTCTTAATAAATTTTATAGAAATGAGCATCCGCCCATTGCAAAAAATATTGCTGTAATCGGGGATGGCAATGCGGCCTTTGATATGGCCCGTGTAATAAGGCGTATGGGCGCAGAGGTTACCATACTGTCATGGTTTGCTATTGATAAGATACCTGCAGATCCCCATGAAATCAAAGGGGCGATGGATGAGGGGATACATATCAAAGAGAGATGCCAGGTGGTGGATTGCCTTGGGGCTGATGGTAATCTTCAGGCGCTCCGCATTAAACTCACCCAGCCGGGGCCAGTGGATGCCAATGGTGTAGCATGGCCAAAAATTATTCCGAACACCGAATCCTTTGAGGTTGCATTTGACCAGGTATTTGTGGCCATAGGGCAGCAGGGGGCATACCACGATATAAAATCAGGGAAAGACATTTGTGTTAATGCAAATGGTTATATAGAGGCGGATGATAACGGCTGTACTGCTCTGAAAGGTATCTATGCTGCCGGTGACGCTGTTACAGGCGCAACCTCTGTTGTTAATGCAATGGCCATGGGAAGGAATGCAGCGGCGAAAATTATGGATGACCTGGCAGGCATCACATCGGAATTTTATAACAGGCCTGTCAGGGATGACTCCAGGGAGTACGCCCCTTTAGCAGATACAATAATAAAGCAGCCAAGGGAAGAGGTAAAGGATATTGAGCCATCACTGCGTAAAGAGGGTTTTACCGAGGTTTCTCCTGGTTTCAGCAAAGATCAGCTATTATATGAGGCTGCGCGATGCCTTCAGTGCGGTAATTGTTCCCAGTGCCTTGAGTGTATCAAGGCATGCGGTGTGAATAATGCAATAAGACATAATGAGACTGCCGAAATGCTGAATGAGATCGCGGGTGTGCTCATAGTCGCTGACCCTTCAATGGCAAAGGATATAAAAGGTGAGGATGTCATCAGGGCCTATGGGCCCAGCTCTGCAAAGGGGGATATACATGCCATGATACAGAGGGGTTTTGCCGCTGCTTCAAAGGCAATGCTGCTTTTAAAAGAGTCATCCCGCAGGCAGAAAGGACACGGAATATCCTATGTCCCCCTTGACACAATATTAACAGATGAAATCAGGATCGGTGTTTTTGCATGCAGGTGTAATGATTCTTTCGGCTGGTCAGATGAGATGACCGGATATCTTGAAAAGCTTTCCTCCAGACCGGAGATAACCCATACAGAGGTTCTGATCTCTGCCTGCATACCCGAAGGGGTTACCCGCATACTCGATGTTGTAAGGGAAAAGGCCCTCACAAGGGTGGTTCTGGCATCATGCGTCTGCTGCCCTCTTGACTATGTTTGCAGCGCCTGCACTGAGCAGAGGAGCAGGCTCAAGGATGCGCTATTTAACGGTACAAGAATCAGCAGGGCAATGGTGCAGACATGTAATCTGAGGGGAGAGGTCTTGCGTCTCATGAAGAAGGATGAATCACTTGCAGTTGAATCTTTTATGGGGCTCATTGACCGGAGTATAGGAAGGGCTTCAAAGCTCCTGCCGTTTCCTGCGCCTGTGAGGACATTCAACTTCACCACTGCTGTTATCGGGCAGACAGAGGCGGCTCTTACGAGCGCTGAGACGCTTGCCCGGCTGGGGTATGAGGTATACATGTTTGGCACTGAAAAGAATCCCCTGACAGGCAGCACAGAGCATCCCAATATCCACAGTTTTACAGGGTCCGAGGTAACCTCTATCACAGGAACCCTTGGAGATTTTCAGATAAATGTAAAAACCGGCGCTGCTATAAGGACATTTACTGTGGGCAGTGTAATCTTAGGCGAAAAATCAGGCAACATTGCCCTGTACCATCCGAATGGAGGTCTTCCTGGAAAGACAGTCCAGGCAAAGATGCAGAGGGAAAATGAAAAGGATATCCCTTTTTTGAATCCGGGTGCTACCTCCATTTCAGGGCTCTTTCTGGCAGACCCTCCCCTGATCCAGATATCAAAATATACACAGGGGCTTGCCGCTGCAAGCCTTGCGGCTGCCGCCATTCCAAGGGGGCCAAGGCAGTACAGGGGTTTTCTTGTAACCATAAACAGTAGCCTGTGCCGGAGTTGCGGACGCTGCCTGCATGTATGCCCGTATCAGGCAATATCCCTTAAGCCCGGTAATGCAGGGGCTTATGTTGCTGTAGTAGATTCCATGCTCTGCAAGGGATGCGGAAACTGCATATCGGTCTGTCCGTCAAATGCGGCAGACAGCCCATTCAGGGATCAGGCATACCTTGAACAGACCCTTGAAGAGCTTCTTCTTGGATACAGGCTGGGGGATTTATAGATGATAAATACTGGTATAAAATGGATGAATATAAAATAATTTTGTTCTGCTGTAACTGGGGCCCACATGCCGCCTATTTGAATCTTCAGGACAGGCGTGCTGATATCCCTGATGAGATAAAGATGGTTCGCATTCCATGCAGCGGGCGCATAACAAAGGCCCTGCTGTTCAAGGCATTTGAGATGGGTGCCGATGGTGTTATTTTACTGGGATGCTCATCCGGTTCGTGCCGGTACGGGAGTGGTACATCATCAGCCCTGAAAAATACAGATGAAACAAGGGAGATACTCGCCATGATCGGGCTTGGTGAAAGAAGACTCAGGCTTGAAAATTTTCTCCCTGACCAGCCTGATGAGCTTCTTGCCTTTTTAAAAGGCTTTGTGGCAGGGATAAAGGAACTGGGAAAGAGTCCCATTCAGGCGGCAAATAAATTATGGGAAGAGGTTCCCGAACCTGTACCACCTGATGAAATTTTAGCTGCCCGTGATGTATATTCATGTCAGGACTGCGGTAAATGCACTTCTGCCTGCCCACTAGCCCTTGCAGGCAGGCCCTTTTCACCCAGGGCAATTGCAAATGACATCATTGCAGGCCGTGCTGATACAAAAAGCGTAATAGATTCAGTAAATGCCTGTCTGACATGCGGGGTATGTTATGAACGATGTCCTTCAGCGGTTAAATTCCCCGAGTTTATCAGGGATATGAGAGCCTATTATAAAAGAAAAAATATGTCAAAAGAACCATCACACGGCGGTTTTTTCCAGAGCATGATGAGGGCAATGACCTCCCAGGGGCTGAAACCAGTCAGATGGAAAAGGCTCCCTGATAAAATAAGGATAAAAAAGGGAAGCCCTGTATTGTTTTTCGGGGGGTGCGCCCCATATTTTGATGTTTTTTTCAGGGAATATCTGAAGGTTCAAACAGAAAATATCCTTGAGGACAGTATCCGGCTTTTAAATTTTTTTGATATTGAACCTGACGTGATGGAAGAGGAGAAGTGCTGCGGCCATGATCTCTTATGGTCGGGTGACAGGGATAATTTTATAAAACTTGCAAGACTCAATCTTGAGGCAATAAAAGAGAGCGGTGCGCAGGAACTGATTACCGCATGCCCGGAATGTTATCACACCCTTTCAAGTGACTATAAGCAATTCGGCATTGAACTCCCTTTAAAGGTCACACATATACATGAGTTTCTTGAGAGGGAGATAGAAAAGGGTGCGGTAGGTTTTAAACCCCTTGGAAAAAAGATCACATACCAGGATGCATGCCGTCAGAGCCGTTTCAACAACCTTGCCGGATTGCCCAGGAAACTGATGGAGAAATTTGCAGCTGGCAAAATAGATGAAGCATCCTCAAGATATATATCAACATGCTGCGGGAACAGCGCATGGACCGGTTGTGACGGGTTTTCTAAGGCAATGCAGGTGCAGAGATTACAGCAGGCCAGGGCTAATGGGAATGAACTCATGATTACGGCATGCCCCAAGTGTCAGATACATCTGCGCTGTGCCATGGAGGATGCTGTAAGGGGTGATAATCTGCGGATGGATATGATGGATATTACAAGCGCCATAGCAAAGACAATTTATTGGGAATAATTTTTTCAGGTAACAGATATGAGTACATTAAAGAAAAAACTGTCAGACGGGAGTTCTTCCGAGAGCTCCCCGGAAGAGGTAAAAACAGGGGTATATGTCTGCCATTGCGGTCTCAATATTGCCCAGAGCGTTGACTGTGACGGGGTTGCTGCAAGGGCCTCCCATCTACCAGGGGTATGCATATCAAAGGGGATCAGCTATGCATGCAGTGAGCAGGGGCAGCGTGAGATACGTAAAGATATAGAGGAGAACGAGCTTAACAGGATAGTTGTTGCATCATGTTCGCCAAGGCTTCATGAACCTACCTTCAGACAGATGCTCAAGGATGCTGGTCTTAACCCATATCTTCTTGAGATGGCAAACCTGCGTGAGCAGTGCTCCTGGGTTCATATGCATGAAAAGGATGCAGCAACTGAAAAGGCATATGATCTTGTTAAAATGGCTGTTTCAAGGGTTGCACAAAATGAGTCACTGACAGAAGAGCGCCTTCCCATGACCCAGCGGGCCCTTGTGATCGGCGGAGGGGTTGCGGGAATTCAGACCGCCCTTGACCTTGCAGACAATGGCATTGAGGTTGTTCTGGTGGAAAAGCAGCCTTCCATAGGGGGTGTGATGGCACAGCTTGACAAGACATTTCCCACTATGGACTGCTCCATTTGAATACTCGGCCCTAAGATGACAGATGCCGGTCGGCATCAAAAAATAAGGATACACACCCTGAGCGAGGTTACCGAGGTTAAGGGGTATGTTGGAAACTTTGATGTAAAGATAGTTAAAAAGGCCAGGTATGTAAATGAAAAGGAGTGCACCGCATGCGGTGACTGCTCAAAGGCATGCCCTGTTGTAAGGCCCGATGAGTTTAATATGGGGCTCTCTTCAAGAAAGGCCATATATTCGCC
>CAZSZQ010000211.1:0-5746 GCA_964610475.1 uncultured Desulfatiglans sp. | reverse complement strand
ATGGATGGATCAATCTCAGGGTTACCCTGAAATGACATAAGTTCATAACCTTTTTTTTCAATATACTCCCTCACCACCTGCACAGCCATATCATGGAGTTCAAAGGGGGTCATTTCAATCTTTTCATCAGTTACAAATGATGTAGGGTTAAATGGATTCTTTGTAGACGCATCAATAAGCCCCCAGCCTGGCATATCAGGTATCCATTCATCTGCCTTATCTGTCTTCCTCATGGGCATTATACAGGCATGGCCATTACTCTCTCTGGCAACAGCGAGGAGAGAGTCATAAGTTCCGGGGCCATACACATTATTATCTACATCCTCAACACGAACAAAAAAGAGCTGGTTTCCAAGCCTGAAAGAGAGGTGCTCCATAAACGGGGGGTAAGGATGTGCCTTTAGCCATGACACTGTACCCTGCGGGCCCTGGTTATCTATATGTAATGCCGCACACTTCCAGCATTCAAAAAATTCGGGTGACATCATCTCCATTGCAACATCAAACATTTTATTCTCCTGATCCTGGGGACATATTTATAATAACATGATAGTCCCTGATTATACGGCCCTGTGATCCATGCCTGTTTTTAAAAGATAATACTCATATCCCCCTTTATAAACGTTCATTTCGCCATGGTCAATCTCAAAGACCTGATTCACG
Source organism: uncultured Desulfatiglans sp. (assembly GCA_964610475.1). GTDB lineage: Bacteria > Desulfobacterota > DSM-4660 > Desulfatiglandales > HGW-15 > JAAZBV01. The sequence continues at coordinate 5,083 of CAZSZQ010000211.1, read as the reverse complement.
AGTGAGCGTAAAAAATATCTGTCATGGCTTACCAGAACAATGGTTCCGGAAAATTCCTTAAGAATCCCCAACAGGATTTCACGGGACTGGATATCCAGGTGGTTGGTCGGTTCATCCAGGATCAGAAAATTAACTGGCTGAGACAGAATGGTGGCCAGAACCACACGGCTCTTCTCTCCTCCTGAAAGGCTTTTGATCTGTTTATCAACTGAATTTCCTGAAAAGAGAAAGGCTGCAAGCAGGTTTCTGATAAACCCGAGGTTTTCAAGAGGAAGCGCCGCCTGAAGGGTTGCAAGAACAGTCTTGTCAGGGGTCAGGATATCCATTGCATGCTGGCTGAAGTAGCCAATGTTGACGTTTGCACCGATACTGAGGGCGCCTTCTGTCGGTTCTGTCTCTCCTGCAAGTAGTTTGAGAAAAGTGGATTTACCTGCCCCGTTAATACCAACCACAGCAATTTTATCCTGTCGGCGTATAAGCCCTGATACATTGCTGAATACGGTTTTGGATTTCATGCCTTGTGTTTCCCATGTCTTTGCCAGTTTTTCAAAATATGCCACATCGTCTCCCGATCTTGGTGTTTCGTAGAATTCGAATTTAATTACCCGCTGATATTCCGGTATTTCTATTCGTTCAATTTTTTCAAGCTTTTTGATACGGGATTGCACCTGTGAGGCATGTGACGCCCTTGCCTTGAACCTGGTTATAAATTCCTCTTCCTTGGCCAGCATCTCCTGCTGACGCCGGTGGCTTGCCAGAAGCTGTTCCATCCTGATATCCCGCTCACGGATATAAAAATCATAATTTCCGCTGTAGGTAGTGATGGTATGGTTGGCCACTTCAATAATGCGGGACACCACCCTGTTCATGAAATCATGGTCATGGCAGGTCATTAGAAGGGCGCCCTTGAAATCATTCATCAGCCACTCTTCCAGCCACAGAATGGATTCCATATCCAGGTGGTTGGTCGGTTCATCCAGCAGAAGAACATTGGGGTTTAAGGTTAATATTTTTGCAAGTGATATCCGCATTTTCCATCCGCCGCTGAAGGATTCCACCGGTCTGTTGTGTTCATCGGGACTTATCCCGAGACCGGTAAGAATCGACCGGGCGCAGGTTTCAAGATTGTATCCCCCGCGGTTTTCAAATTCCTGGGCGGCTTCCCCGTATTTTTCCAGCAGGAGAGACATGGCCTCTTGATCCATGGGTCTGGCCATAGCCTCCTCCATTTTTTTCATTGCATTACCCAGCTCCATAATATCCGACACCGCCGACATAACTTCAGAAAGCGCCGACCTGCCCGACATCTCGCCGACATCCTGGGAAAAATATCCAATGGTGGTATTTTTTTGAAAAGTGATCTCTCCTTCATCTGCCTCTTCCTCTCCTGTAATGAGATTAAAAATCGTGGTCTTGCCTGTGCCGTTGGCCCCTACAAGGCCGCTTCGGGTACCGGGCAGTATCTGGAAACCGGCATTTCTTAAAAGGACCTGAGATCCGTGTTGTTTTGAGATGTTTGTCAGATGTATCATTTCACCGCCATAAAAAAGATGCAGAACTATCACACCTGTTTACCCTGTGACAAGAGTTAAAATTAACTATTTAATTACCATTCAAAAACGTTCGTTTTTTGATGGAAGCTATCAGCTTTCAGCGGTCAGCTTAAAGCATTATTGTCAAAGACTTGGCTGAACGCTGAAAGTTTCATCTAGAATTTTTTGCCTTCCGGATGGTAACTATTTAGCTTGTTCACATATGTATATATATGCTAATAAGTGTCCATTAAAAAAAAAGGCAAATTCTGATAACTATCAGGCATATAATCAATCAGGGGGCCTGAATGAATCACGATTACAAACACGCACGCGAAAAAATGGTAAAAACCCAGCTTATTTCAAGGGGAATTGCTGACACCCGTGTTTTACAGGCCATGACAAAGATTAACAGACACCTCTTTCTTGAAGAGGCTCTTACCGGTGAGGCTTATAATGACCACCCGCTGCCGATTGGTTACAAACAGACAATATCACAACCCTACATTGTTGCCCTGATGACACAGATACTCAGTCTTACCGGGACGGAAAAAACCCTTGAAATAGGCACAGGGAGCGGCTATCAGACAGCCATCCTTGCCGAGCTGTCAGAAAAGGTATATACCATAGAGCGGATCAGGCCGCTGATGGAGAGGGCAAGACACCTTCTAAATGCCCTTGATTATACCAATATCCTTTTTAAGTCTTATGATGGAACACTGGGGTGGCAGGAATTTGCCCCCTATAATGCCATTATAATTACCGCGGGTGCACCTGAGATTCCTGAAAATCTTTTAGACCAGTTATCAGAAGGCGGAAGAATGTTAGTACCTGTTGGCGGAAAAATGAGTCAGGAACTGATTGAGATTATCAAGACGAAAACCGGTTGCAGGAAGGTACAACATGGCGGATGCCGTTTTGTGGATTTGATAGGCGCCCATGGCTGGAAAGAATGATCCAAAACCTGCTGTTTCTGCAACAGTAAATAATTTTTTGAATATACCTGTCTCAAAGCTCAAGGGTATCGGCACGAAAAGAGTTGATCTTCTCGCAAAAAAAGGCATATCCACTGTACTTGATCTGTTCTACCTCATTCCAAAAGATTACGAAGACAGGACAAGGATAATCCCCTTTAATCAGCTTGAGGATGGAAAACCTGCCTTTATAAAAGGAAAGGTCCTCTGGTCAGGTGAGGAGAGGCTTTTCCGTTCCCGAAAAAATGTTTTCAAGATAATTGCAGGTGAGGGAATTCTCCGGATTGAGCTGGTCTGGTTCAATGTGAAAAAGGCCTATTTCACTTCATTTTCCGTCCCGGGACAGGAGATATCAGCTTACGGCACTGTGACACGCCACGCAAATAACTTACTGATGTACCATCCCGATATTTCTGTTTCCAGTCATGATGAAACAGCAACATATCTGCCTGTGTATCCTGCAATAGACGGGCTTTCAAACAGGATATTACGGCCAATACTGAAGACAGCCATTGAACAGTATCTTGACCTTCTGGTTGATCCGGTGCCTGAAAAATATATAAAAAAGGCTGGTCTGCCGGTGCTCAGAGAGACGATAAAGGCATTGCACTCCCCTGATAAAGATATTGATCTGATGAGTTTAAGAAACTCAGACACAAATTTCCATAAAAGAATAATTTTCGACCGGTTTTTTAATCTCATGCTAAGGGTGATCCATGATAGGCGGCAGAGAAGAGATCAAACCATTAAGCCGCTCAAAATTTCTAACCGGCTGTTCAGCGGCTTAAAGAATTTTTTTCCCTTCCCATTCACCGAAGACCAGCTGAAATGCATCAAAGAGATCCGTGAAGACCTTTCAAGCGGAAGACCCATGAACAGACTGATCATGGGTGATGTGGGTACAGGAAAGACACTTATCGCTGTTGCTGCTTCCTATATGGTTATAAAAAATTCTCTTCAGGTTGCTATTATGGCACCCACTCAACTCCTGGCTGAACAGCATCTGGTCTATTTCAAATCTCTTCCCCCTGAGATGGGGTTTAAGCCTCTGCTTCTTACAGGAAATCTTAAGAGGCAGGAAAGAGAAGAGAAATACAGCTCTGTTAAAAACAATATATGTAATGTTGTTATCGGCACACATTCACTTATTCAGGACAAACTGAGTTTTAACAGCCTGGGACTTGTAATTATTGATGAACAGCACAGATTCGGGGTTAACCAGCGGTCAATAATAATAGAAAAGGGGGTTAATACCCACGTGTTATCCATGTCGGCTACTCCCATCCCCAGGACAATAGCTTTGACCCTCTATTATGACAGGGATGTATCCATTATTAACCAATATCCGGGTACACATATCCCGGTTTCCACACTTCTGGTTGACAGGTCAAAAAAGCGATGGATTTTTGACACCCTTAATATAATGCTGGGAGAAGGCTGCCAGGTTTATATCATATGCCCGCTCATTGATGAATCTCTTAACAGCGAGCTCAAAAATGTTGTTGAAATTGCGGAAGGCCTGAAAAAAATTATTAATCCCAGGTACCGAATCGAATACCTGCACGGACAAATGGAGGCTAAAGTCAAGGAAAACACATTAACTGCATTCAGGGAGGGTAAAATAAATATCCTTGTGGCAACAACTGTAATAGAGGTGGGTATTCATGTGCCGGGTGCCTCACTTATGATTATTGAACACCCTGAACGTCTTGGCCTTGCACAGCTTCACCAGCTGAGAGGAAGAATAGGTCGCGGCGGTAAAGGCGGGACATGCATACTAGTAACACAGGAAGACTCTTCAGATATGACCAGAAAAAGGCTCGGCATAATGGTAAAATGCAGTGACGGTTTTGAGATAGCCAAGATGGACATGGAATTCAGGGGATATGGTGAGATAACAGGGACAAGGCAATCGGGTCTTAGCGAATATGAAATCAGCGAAATACTCCATAATCATCATCTGTTCAAGATAACAGGTGATATGGTAAAGGAAATATTCGAGAATGACCCTGATCTTAAACTACCTGAACACCGGCATATCAGGACAATGCTGGACAGGTTAAAAAAAATTACTATTTAAAACCTTGCCAATCTCAGCAGGTATCTGAAAATAAAAATACTCTGTCAAATATTTGACAACAATACTATCGAAATCATGACCATATTGTCATTTTCTGATTAAATAAAACCGTGGAGACGGGTTTTAAACCCGTATCCATATATATCAGGATTGGCATGAAGTGTGCTATAAAGAATATATTCCTAAAACCGGTTTAAAGCTGCTTGCACCTATAACCTTTAATGATACGTCTTCCAGATGAACACTTTTAAACATGTCTTAACGTTTTTTACTATTAAAAATGAGTTGGAAACAGTGAGAAATGACAATGGAAAATGCAGCAGTTAACAGAAAATTGAAGATACTTATCGTAGATGACATCAATGAAAACATTTCAGCACTGAAACGTCAGATTAGAAAACCGGAGAGAATTATATTTAGTGCCACTTCCGGAGAAGATGCCTTTAAGATACTGGATAGAGAGGATATTTCTCTTATTATCCTGGATATAAAAATGC
>CAZSZQ010000210.1:2901-5748 GCA_964610475.1 uncultured Desulfatiglans sp. | reverse complement strand
CCAGAGTGTTATTTTTTTTGATTTATACCATAAGAATCAAAGCAAGAGGATATGAACTGAAAGCATAGTTAAGGACCTCATCAAATGAAGTGGGGAAGATGAACAAGAGTCAAAGGCAGACCCATTTACTCCTTTTAACCGCGAACCACACGAAAGACACAAAAATATATTTTTAAAAGTAATAAAAATCTTTCGTGCTTTTGGTGTATTTCGTGGTAGATAAATCTTTCGCGCTGTCCGCGTATTTCGCGGTTAAATTAAAAATTTTAATATTGCCTTACATCTTTTACCTTGAGCTTTGAGCATTGAGCTTTTATAACCATAAACCAGAAACTGTTTTAAAAATTCGTCTTTAATCCATTTTGAATTTAAATCAAGGAGGAACCATGAAAAAAAAATTAAAACTGATTGTTACCCTTACCTTACTGGGATTTATTGCTGCCTGTTCCGGGGCTCCTGAGGCTCCTCAGCAGACAACACCGCCTGAGCTGACACAACTGATTGAGCGCGTCGCAATTGAGGATATGTTTATCGATTATTATGCACAGTTCCGGCCGGACAGTAAGCATGATTTCAAGTCCTTTTTCACTGATGACGGCAGGCTGGAGGTAAACGGCCTGGTCTATAACGGCCTGGACGAGATCAAGGCCATATATGGTCAGCTCAATGCCGGCGGAAATGAGGAAAAAGAGCCGAAAGCTGATAAGGCAATACCCGAGGGAGTGTCAGAGATGATGTTAACGAACATGAAGATTGATGTGCAGGGTGACAAAGCTGTCGCGACATTTCTCTGGCACAGCATCAAGGCAGACCTGCTGACAACAGAGGGTAAAATTAACGAGTACGGGCGTGAAAGGACCGAGCTGGTAAAGCAAAACGGGCGATGGCTCATCAAAAACCGTGTAGTCCTCACTGAAGGTGGAATGCCAGAGGCATTACTGGGAAATTATTCGAAAAGTACTTTTAAAACTTTACCCAACTGAATTCGTACAGCACCGGTTTACCCGTTAAATTGCCCCGGCGAGAACCATGTTTAGCAGGGTTTAAAAATTAAGGACTTACCCCATCTACAGAGTTTTATATTTCGAGGCACGTCCCCCATTTTCTCAGGGCGACAAAAACTTGGAGAAAATATAATATGGATATCATTTTAGATTAAATTGTTATTCATAGAGTGCTCTTAAGGTATCTATCCATTGATGCAATCATTCAGTAAGTGGCAATGCATGGTTATAATAAGCTCCTTTTGGAGTTTATTATAACCTAAAGCGGCTATTTTATACCCACTGCATAATATTTATTTGGGCATTTAATAGCCATTTTTTATTGTTGCTTCTCAATAATCATTCTTCTTATTATGTAATATTATATTTTATTTAATAATATTTAGGTGGCACATATTTTGCCATACCTTTACTTATTAAAGTTGAAGAGAAGTAACTCAAATAACACAGTTAATATGCCGGCATCCCATCTTGAAGATCATAAGGAGAAGAAAATGATAAAAATTATCTTGAAAGGCTCAGTTACATTATTTCTGGTAATGGTCATGTGCTCAAATGCCCTATCAAAAGAAAAGACAAAAAGCGAGGTGGATACTCTAATAAAAAACGCGGGCAGCTCCTCTCCTGAATGGTGGGAATCTGTTGAACTTACTTATCCAAAGACCCTTGATATAAGCTGGCCGGTTCAACAGGAATCCTTTAAGGGACTCCGCCATTTCGATGAAAAAGAAATGAGAGAAGGACAAGGCGCCTTTGGCCGTCGTGGGCCTGGTGCAGGGCCTGGAGGCCCGGGCGGATTTGGTAGATCTTTTGACCGCAGAGGAGGAAGACCTGGTTCACCACGTGAGCAGGCTGGAGGAGAAATTGTTCCGGATCAAAACGCCCAGAAAATAGTTGATCAATATCTGATTCAGATCGTTTACCCAAATCCACCCCGGCATAAAGAAGGCGTCAAGCTTGTCAATCACCTGATGATTATGCACAAGGACGACAATGAGAAGCTGAAGCGTTCACTTAACATCCTTGGTTATATGTTCTACGAATTGTTTGATGATTATGCCAGGGCTGCTTTCTGGTGGCAAAAATACTCCCAGATGGGTGGAATGACAGATCAGGTAAAGATGGCCCGGTGCTACTTCGAGCTGGGAAGTGAATCAGCCGCAGCAGGGCTCCTTGCACAAATAGAAAACAGTAACAATAAAGAGGTTATAAAACTCTGGGCAAAGATAGGAGAAGTGGATAAGGCCCTGAAGTTGATCGAATCCTATTCCAACCCTGCCAATAATTTCTTTCCCATGGGTTTTGGTGGCCAGACACGTGATCCGCAAAGCGAAAGATATCTTCTCGCTGCAGAAATATGCCGGGGCGCAGGCAGGCATAAAGAGGCCATTAACTATTATGAAAAGGTGCTTGCCCTTCCTGACAGTTATACCCGGCCAATGAATCACCATGAAATTGATGATAAAATAAAGGCAAAGGCCAATCTTGAAGCCACCAGGCTTCTCAAAGATCTGGATATTAAACGGGTTCCAGACGGCGCCTACTCTGCCACTACAACCGCTTATGGCGGCCCTCTTACAGTTAAGGTGAATATAAAGAAAGGGATAATAGACTCGGTTAAGGTAACAGAGCATCTTGAAACCCCATCCTATATAGTTATGGCCGAGCCAACCGCCCGACAAATTGTTACCAGGCAGAGCCTTGAAAAAGTTGATGTGATATCAGGGGCAACAGTGACATCGGATGCCATTATTAACAGTACAGCCAAGGCCATGTTCAATGCTATGAGGTAGTTCATATAGATATTTTACATTACCGGCAACAGCAAGGCTGATTAAAGATA
>CAZSZQ010000210.1:0-2801 GCA_964610475.1 uncultured Desulfatiglans sp. | reverse complement strand
TATCCACGGCTATCGCTTCAAAAACCTTTGCCTGGTCACTGTCAGTTGCCGCAATTGTACTTCTTACATGCGTAATCTTTCCACGCTGGTTTTGTGGTTATGCCTGTCCTATGGGTACGCTGATTGATATTTTTGACTGGAGTCTAGGTAGTCGTATCAAACGGTTCCGTATCAAAACAAGGGGCTGGTGGATCGACCTGCGGTTCTACCTTCTTTTAGGCATTTTTTTTGCAGCTCTATCCGGTGTATTGCTATCCGGTTTTGTCGCCGCAATCCCGGTATTGACAAGAGGCATGCTGTTTATCCTGGCCCCACTCCAGCTTGGACTCATGAGAGGCTGGCAGTCTGTGCCGGGTTATAACAATGCCCAATATTTTTCAATTATGCTGTTTGTCTTTATTTTCGCGCTCGGCCTGCTTCGACCCCGTTTCTGGTGTGCCTATGTGTGCCCAAGCGGCGCACTGCTTTCACTGGCAAGTATATTCAGAATAATCGACCGTAGCGTGGATGAAAACTGTAACAGGTGTTCACGCTGCATTGGCGAATGTCCATTCGATACCATTACCCCTTAATTTAATTCCCGTTCTCTTGCCTGCACGACCTGCCTCAGCTGCATAAAAATATGCCCGCAGAGATCCATAAAATACACTGCCCGATGGAATATTTCTAAAATTAGTTCTATGAACCGGGCCTCAGGCCAGAGATCAATAACACGCCGCAATTTCCTTATTGGAGTCATTGCCGCAGGCGGCGCCGGGGCAGCAACAGCAGCAGGAGTGAGCTTTGAGCGGAATCGATATAATCACTTATATCCGGTTCGACCGCCAGGATCTGTTCCGGAGAAAAATTTCCTGAAACAGTGCATAAGATGCGGCTTATGCATAAAAGCCTGCCCTGAAAACACCCTGCAACCTGCAGGATTTGAGAATGGAATAGACGGCATCTGGACACCAACAGTAACAGCAGATTTCTCAGGCTGCAAACCTTTATGTAACAATTGCGGTCAGGTATGCCCGACCGGCGCTATTCACGAACTGATCCTGGAAGAAAAACGCGCCGCCAGAATCGGTCTGGCCGCGGTTGATACAAGTACATGTCTACCTTATGCTAAAGGAGAACCATGCGGATTGTGCCTGGAGGCATGCACTGCAGCAGGCTACAACGCCATCGAATACATCCGCATCGGATTTGGATATGATAATCAGGGAATGCCTTTTGCTGGTTCAGGTTTTCTTGCACCTGTTGTTTCCATGGAAAAATGCATAGGATGCGGCCTGTGCCAGGCAAAATGCTATAATGTACTCGTTAAAGAAAAAAATATACTCACTCAAAGTGCTATAAAAATAAAAGCAGGTCCGGACAGCGAAGACCGCATAACTACCGGTTCATACCTTACCCTTCAAAAGGAACGTATAAAAAAAGCTGAAAAAAATATAATCAAGGCCCCTCAAAACGATTACCTGCCTGAATTCCTGAGATAAATTTTCATATAAAAAAATATCGGGCTTTATATCAGAAAGAGTCTAGGTAAAAAGATATTTCGTATATTCAATATTCTAATATAAAGATATTGTAAAAAAGAACACCTTAAACTGCTTATCCCGTAAGCTTTTTAAATTTTTATGGTTGTCATTTTGAAACTGCCCTGAAAAAAGCTATTGCTTAACCCTCGGCCTTTAATTCACCAGGAGGGAAATAACTCAACTTGACAACAACGGTACTGGTTGACGGATCAATATAGATATACTGCCCCTGGAGACCTATTGCAAGATATGCATCTGATCCTGTGAGGGTCCGCCATTGGTACTGATAACCCAGATCAGAACCAGGATATATAGGTTCATTTCCCTTATCAGAAACAGTTGATTCTCTGACCCACCCCTCAGGCAGTAACTGTTGGCCGTTCGCTCTTCCATTATTGAGCATCATTAATCCTATACGGCCGTAATCCCTGAGTACGGCATTGAATCCCATCCCGTTTATAACCCTGCCCTCTCCCGGTTTTCCATCGGCTATCCAGAAACTATATGACTGCACCCCTGCCCTCTTCCACCATCGCTCTGCCATGTATTCTTCAAGAGGTTTACCAACAGCACGTTTAACAACCCATCCAAGCACACCGGTTTCTACCGTGGAATAATTAAAATGGTCTCCGGGAGTATAAATACTTTTTAAAGGAAGAGCGGCAGATGTAAACCGTATACGGTTTTCAACAATAGCGCCGTTATGAAGCTCTGACATGGGAGTTGCCTTTTCAAAATCATATCTCTCATCCCAGTTGCAGCCGGATCTCATCATTAGGGCATGACGTATGGTAACACCTGCATAACCGCTTTCTTTGAGTTCAGGGATGTATTTGACAATGAGGTCGTTTATCGAGGTAATTGCACCATCAGCTATGGCCATTCTCACTAAAACAGATGTGATCGACTTGGCTGTGGACATCGAAAGAAAATGGGTATCCTCATTGGTCTGATTCAAATATCGTTCAAAGACTATTTTATCATCTTTGATAATAAGCAATGCATTGGTATATGTCCGCTCCGCAAAATCTGCTGCCTGGATCGTCTGACCATCATAACTATATGTGAAATTATTTCTCTTCTTACCCGGCTTTTACTACGGCAAAATAACACCTTGTTTTTTGAGGATATCATGCAAAGTCTGGAACTTTATATTTCTGACACTAACGTTATCATTTATCGCTATCGCGGCTGCATTTCCGGCTGCCTGCCCAAAACACAGGCAATGAGGTATGAGGTTAAAATTGTCGTTCACGCAGTCTTCCGAGGAGAAGGCGC
>CAZSZQ010000209.1:0-5755 GCA_964610475.1 uncultured Desulfatiglans sp. | reverse complement strand
TAATTTCTCCCAAAAACGATCCCCATATATCCCGCCCAGGATATCCATAACAATTTGCCATTCTCCCGTTATTACATTTTATTTTTTGCTGCCTTTTGTATGGGCTGCAAAAAACCGGAATATTTCAGGCATACCGTCATTTATTATTGTTCCATGGTCCCCGAATGGAAACTCTAAATAATAATACTCTATCTTCAGTTCTTTCATGGTATCTATCCACTGTCGGGTAAAATTTGCCTGGACTGCATCGTCCTTGTTACCCTGAACAACCATAACAGGTATCCCTGCCTCCTTAATAGGGGATATAATTTCAGCGCGTTTATCCAGCATCATAAAGGCAGCCGGGGCTATAGCCGCTATAGCTGCCCATATTTCTTTGTATTTTTGACCAAGAAAGAGTGTTCCAGCCCCACCCATGGAATGGCCCATAAGGTAGATGCGGCTTTCATCCACATTGAACTCCTTCTGCATCATGGCAAGGACATTCATTACATCCTTTTCACTAAGCTCTGCAAGGTCAGGCGGTTCAACCTCCTTGCCTCCAAATACAATAACAGGTGATCCATACCACCCTCCTACATTATAACCCAGGGGGCCGGCAACGATGTACCCGCCCTCTTCTGCCAGGTCCACCAGACGTTCGCGCACAATAAAATTGGCATCGCCCCCAAGCCCGTGCAGGGCTATTATGAGCGGATTCTTTTTGTCTTTTGAAACCTTTGAGGAGACATACAGCACATACCCCAGATCCTCATGTGTATCATCAAAGTGATATTTGCGCTGTTCCGCACGGGGATCAGGCTTGATGGTAAAAGGGAATTCAGGCATGGGTTTCTTTGCAGGCGCCTGTTCCTGCGCTGTTATTGACTGGGCAGCAACAAGGTTCAGACAAAGAATAAACATGATTGATAAGATACCGATGATTTTATTTTTCATGATGTTATCTCCTGTAAATATTCTCTTACTGTATGGACACTAGGTGGAATTTATATTAGTGTCAAATAAAAAAACATAGAAAGATGCCGGTTTTCTGTGTGATTTCTTAAAGTTACAGGAGCATCAATAAGATAAAGGTATTAATTTTCTTCCGTGACAAGTGAATATTTTCTAGGTATATTCATCCAGCATCCCGGCAGTCCTTTGACAAAGCCCGGTTTACTATTCATAACTCAAATAAAGGAGTCTTTAATGTCAATATTTTCTTTTAAATCGTTTTTTAAAATAATCATATGTTTGACTCTCACCCTGTTTTTGGCACCTTTAGCCGGTGCATCGGGCGATGCAGATGTTTATGATACAGTGGAACTTCAAAATGGCGAAAAGATAACTGGAACTGTCTTGACCGGTACATTTACATTCTCGACACCTTATTCACTTGTCATGCTTGAAAAAGATAAAATCACAGAAATCGTTTTTGATAATGAGAGGGAAAACCATGACATTGTTTTGCTCAATGCAGCCGGAAATCTGGAAGGGTCAATAGAAGAACCTGATTTTTTATTTAAAACTGTCAATGGCGAAAATATGACCCTTAAGAAAAAAGAATGCAAAAAGATTACTTTTAAAAAATAAATTTATACCTGAATATTGCACCGGATGTCGTAGTGAGGCGTAGAAAGCCATGTGTTTAAAAGGAAGTTGGAGGAATTTTAATCCGCAAGCATATTACCCATATGGTGAGGATTAAAATTTTGAAACGACCTTTAAACAAATGGCGCTTCAAGCCGTAATAGATATTTGGTGCAAGATTCAGGTTATACAAAAGGGAATCTCTTTATGGCTTTAAGTTCAATAAGCGAATCTATTATCTCAAACAGCGGCAGCCCCACAACATTACTGTAGGAGCCATAAATACCCTTTATCATAAATGCGCCTGTTTCCTGAATAGCATAGGCACCTGCCTTGCCAAAGGGTTCACCCGTTTTTATATAGGCCTCTATCTCGCTGACGGTAAGCCTTTTAAATGATACGGTTGTGGTCACATGATCTGTTTTTGCAATGCCTCTTGACGGATCGATAATGGAATACCCTGTAATGACTTCATGGTCGCCATCACTCAGAAATTTTAACGTGCTGGCGGCCTCTTCAGCATTCCCGGGTTTACCCATAACAAGCCCATCCTTGACAACAATAGTATCTGCGCCCAGTATCCAGTTATCATTTGATGAAGTGTAAACCGACAGGGCCTTTTTTTCAGCCAGCCTTATGCTAATGTCATGAGGTTTACCATATTCGCCGTTTTCATCGATTTCGCCAGGAACCACAATAAACGGGATTCTGACCTGCTCAAGCAGTTCTTTTCTTCTGGGTGATGCAGAGGCGAGTACAAGCGGATTATTTGTTGAGATATATGGGAAGCTCATTGTTATCAGGCGATATTGTAGAGGTTTTTACTGTTGCGGGTGGTTATTGCTGCGATCTCTTCATAGGGCATACCACGCAGGTCTGCGATCATTCTTGCTGTATAGGTAACATACAGTGGTTCATTGCGTTTACCCCTCTTTGGTACTGGTGCAAGAAACGGGCAGTCTGTTTCAACAAGCATCCGGTCAAGGGGAATTTGTTTTGCCACATCCTTTAATTTGGCGGCATTGGTAAATGTTACAACCCCGGGTATGGAGATATAAAAACCCATATCCATAAATGCAAGGGCTGCCTCATAATCACTTGAAAAACAGTGTATAACCCCTTTATGGATACCTTTTGCGTGTGATTTAAGTATCTCTATGGTTTCATTATCTGCTTCACGGTTGTGTATGATTACCGGAAGGTTAAGGCTATTTGCTATTTCAAGCTGTGTCTTGAATGCCTCTATCTGTTTTTCTTTTGGAGAGCGGTTCCTGAAGAAATCAAGGCCTATCTCCCCCCATGCTACCACCTTTGTTTCTTTAGCAAGGCCCTGCAATTCCAGAAGCCTCGCGTCTGTAACCTTGTCAGCATCATGCGGATGAAAACCCACTGTAGAGTAAATAAAATCATATCTTTGCGCAAGGGCAAGGGCCTTTATAGAGCTTTCAAGGTCAATACCCATGGTAACTATATTTTCAATCCCACCATTTACAGCCCTTTCTATTACCGCTTCAAGGTCTTCATGAAATTCCTCCATGTCAAGGTGGGCATGGCTGTCAATAAGCATTTATATATTTTTTCCTTTTTTACTAGTAGTGTTGGCTATTGATGTTAATGTCCTAGTATGAAAATGGTATACGGTCTACGGTTTTCGGTTTATGGTTTTAACCGTATACCGAAAACCTTAAACCTTAAACCGTTTTGATTACGGAAACCTTCCTGCCTTTAAGAGGCCTGCTGTCTCATCAAGACCAAACATGATGTTCATATTTTGCACCGCGCTTCCTGCCTGGCCTTTCATGAGGTTATCTATCAGACTTACCACTATGAGTTTACCGGTCCTCTCATCCACATTTATAGAGAGGTTGCAGAAATTACTCCCCCTTACGTCTGTGCTTGTTAAGGCTGTTTCAGGGCCGAAGACCCTCACAAATTTTGAATCCCTGTAAAAATTCCTGTATGCATCCAGTATATAATTTATATTCGTTGAGCCTGTAAGGTTGCCATATATTGTTGAGAGTATCCCTCTTGTCAGCGGCACCACATGCGGTGTAAAGGTAATCCTGATCTCTTTACCTGCAATGATCCCCAGCTCCCTTTCTATCTCAAAAACATGCTGATGCCCTGATACCTTGTATGCATTCATGGCATCATACCGGGCAGGGTAATGAAAGGTTGGCTTCGGGGTCTTACCAGCCCCTGAAACACCTGTCTTTGCATCACAGATTATAGAGTTGAAATCTATAAGGGATGCCTTTACTGCCGGCGATAACCCAAGTATGCAGCTTACTGCAAAGCAGCCAGGGTTACCCACAATACTTGCCTTTTTTATCTTATCCCTGTGTAGTTCGGCTAAACCGTACACGGTTTTTGAAAGGAGTTCAGGAGATGCATGATCCTGTGCCTTTCCTATCCTTTTGGCATAGTTTTTATAGGTGTCTGGGTTATCAAACCTGAAATCGCCGCTGTAGTCTATTACCTTTATCCCTTTATCCAGCCATTTTTTTGCGTTGTTCTGCCCGACACCATCCGGTGTTGAGTAGAATACAACATCAAAATCATCAGGGCACTTTGGGTCTTCAGAGTCAAAAACCATAAGATCACAAAACCCTTTAAGGTGCGGATAAATATCGCTTATGGGCTTCCCTGTTTCATGTTTAGCCATAAGGGCACAGAGTTCAACATTAGGATGTTCAATAAGTATCTCTATTGCCCCGCACCCGCCATATCCACCGGCGCCGATGATTCCTACTTTAATCTTTTTCATGTTATTCTCTTAAATGTATATATAATCTTGTTTTTGATAATACAAACAGGTTTGCGGTTTTCGGTGTTAGGTTTTCGGTCTTACCGTACACCGCAAACCTCACACCGAAAACCGTTTATACGTTAAACCGGTAATTAATAATATCCCCGTCTGCAACCACATATTCCTTGCCTTCAAGACGAACTCTTCCGGCTGCCTTTGCATCCTTCACAGTACCGTACTTTATAAGGTCATCATAGGCAAGTACCTCTGCCCTGATAAATCCCTTCTGGATGTCAGAATGGATCTCCCCGGCTGCCTCAAGGGCGATGATATTTTTTTTAATCGTCCATGCCTTTACCTCGTCCTCACCCGTTGTGAAAAATGAGATAAGGTTTAATATCCTGTAGGATTCCCTGATTACCCTGTCAAGTGCAGACTCTTTTATGGCGTATTCAGCCCTGAAGATCTCTGCATCCTCTTCGCTCATTGCGGCTATTTCCATCTCAAGCCTCCCCCTCATAGCCTGGATAGCATTATCCGGATTTTTACCTGCCCATTCCGGGAGTATCTCATTATCATCATCATTATTGATGATCACAAGTTCGGGCTTTGCAGATAAAAATGTAAAACCCTTTAAAAGTGGTGATGCGGCAATCTCAGGGTTTGTCCTTAATGGTGTACCCTTTTCCAAAAGCCCTTTACATTCAAGCACCAGCCTGTGCTCCTCTTCATCAGGTTTTTTGCCCCTTTTAAGGTCTGCATGTATCCGTTCAAGCCGCTTTTCAACAACAACCAGATCATTGAGTACCATCTCTTCTTCGAGCTTTCTGTATTCATTTTCAGTGTCTGGTTTGGTCCCGGAAAAATCAGGGAAGTTTCGTACCACATGTATAAGTGCATCACAGACCCTTGCCTGGCTCCATATGGCGTTATCCGACCCTGCACCTGTATCCGATGGCAACAGATATTCAACTGAGGCATAGGTGGTCTTTTTTGGTTTATACATATTGCTTAAGAAATCTATGCGCTCATCCATAACCTTTACGGAGGCTATCCTGTTGTCCTTTTTTGTTGTTTTAGTATCACTGTCACCCCTTGCTCCGGTAAGCGCTGAAAATACAGTAGTTTTTCCAGACTGGGGCGCCCCTATTATTCCGAGCTTCATATTATGATCCTTTTTGTTTTGTATTCAGAGACAGAGGATATTCATTTTTTGGTGCAGAATCAACTCCATTGTGGACTATCAATAAAAAAACTTGACAAAATATTTAAACTAAATAGATTAACTAGAAAGTTAAATATTTTTTACCACAGAGGCACGGAGGACACAGAGAAAAGCTTTTTAGTATGTTATCAATAAATAATTTTTGTTTTTCTTAGCCCCCTTCCTGGCGCGCCGTAGCCTTGGCGAAGGGGGCTGCGTCTTTGCGGTTCAAT
>CAZSZQ010000208.1:0-5805 GCA_964610475.1 uncultured Desulfatiglans sp. | reverse complement strand
CGCCTTTACCCAGCAGAGATATAATTTCATAATGCGAGAGTGTTTTTCCGATCATAGGCGAACCCTCTTAGAAAAACGTTCCGGCAAGTCTTTTAAATTATGGAAAAAATCGGTTGATATGAATATTTTTTATAAGATCAAAGTATATGGAGCAGCGGATTGTATGTCAATATAAAATAAGGAGTTATACCGGAAAGGCAGGACTGGAATAAATAATATCCACCACGGAGAGCGCGGAGGACACAGAGAAATTAAAATACTATATCTTTATATTCTTTTTTTTCTCCATGCTCTTCGTTTCCTTGGTAATAATATTAAAATGGATTCCCGATCGGGTCGGGAATGACGGTATGGGATGGGTTCTGCGGTTAGATCTTTTCATCCTCCGCAGCTTGTCTTTGTCAAAGACTACGACGTGACAAGATGGCGGATAGACCTTACACAGTGAACCGCGGTACTACGCCACACACCCCAGGCTTGGGTCCTGGACTACAATGGTCCTTCTCCTTCGTTTCTTTTTGACATCGCATAACAAGGTCTTGTAGGTCGGAAAGCCCGAGATGGGATCAAATTGTTTTAAGTCGGTTAATACATTTACATTAGCCCTTCTCCATTCGTCCGGCCCCTGGGGGCCACCGCCGCCTACCGGCGCATAGACATATCCCTCCTTAATATTTTCAGTTACCTCCGCCCTCATTTCTACAAAACCGCGTGCAGTTTTTACAACTACCGGATCTCCGGTCTTGATCTCTCTTTCTCCTGCATCTTTAGGGTTCATCTGAACCATGGGAGAGGGATATTTTTCAATAAAGTCCGGCATGGCCCGCAAACAGGATTTCATGTCAGGTTTAAACGGGCCTGTACCAAGTATCAGGGGAAACCGGTTGATCATCTGCGGCTGGCTTACCGGGGTTTCAAAGGATTCCTCATACCTGGGAAGGCCGTCATACCCCATTTTCTCCAGGATCGTGGATTTTATCTCAAACTTGCCTGAAGGTGTGTCAAAACCGGGTTGGCCGTCCTTTCTAATCAGGCCTGTCTCCCATTTTCTGTATGCCATGGGTTCGGACTTTTTCCTTACAGTCAGCCCTGGCGCCTGTTCCAGATCCGCCCTTGTAATGCCAGTATCTTTAAGCACACGGTCGAGCAGTTCCATCTCTGTTTTGGGGAATCTGTCTCCATACCCAAGCCGTTGCGCAAGTTTTGTGAGAATGGTAAAGCAGGGTTTACTGTCACCAACAGGTTCGATCATTTTTTCACGCAGCCTTATGGCATTACCGTAAAAGCAGTAGGAGGATTGCTCAAAGGCAGTGGTGGCAGGCAGCACAATATCGGCCCAGGCAGCATCACGGGTGAACTGCAGGTCTATTGATACCATGAAATCCAGGGCGTTAAAGGCCTTCTGCCATAATACCGGGTCGGGCCATGCAGTGAGGATTGAAGCGCCCATTATAAAAAGTCCCCGTATCTTATATGGATCAGAATGCAGAATCGCCCGGGGCAGGAGGCTGGCGTGGGGTTCCCCGCCGCAGTAATGGGAATATACAGGGAAACGGCCTTTACCTATCGATTTGTCATATCCGGGTGTTACTATCTGGTGATCTCTGTTCAGTTGGATCTGGTTTTCACGCCTGACAAAGCATCGCCCGCCCTCTACATCCAGTTGTCCTGCCAGTGCCCAGAGCACCATTACTGCCCTTATGTTTTGCACCCCTGATTTGGTGTACTCCAGGCCGGTGTACATCACATAGCTTGCACCTTCGGCATTTGCTATCTCTTTGGCCAGTTTCTCAATTACATCTTCGGGAACCCCTGTAATGGCTGAAACCCTTTCCGGGGTAAACCCTTTTACATACTCTTTAAACTCTTCATAACCAACAGTCCACTCCTCTACAAATGGCTGATCTACTAACCCTTCCCTGATAAGGATATGGGAAAGCCCCAGGGCCAGAGCCCCGTCAGTGCCAGGCCGGATCGGCACCCAGAGGCTTCCTGGCAGTTTTGCAGATGCAGTCTGCCTGGGATCAATGACTATGATCCGTGCTCCTTCATGGGCAGCCCTTACAATACGGGTAAACATTTCGGGCGGGGTGGATGTCGAAGGGTCTGTGCCCCAGACAACTATCAGGTCAGAATTGTCAACATCGGAAAACATATCAATATGCAGGCAGCCCATTGTGACCTGAGGGGCCAGAACACCAAGAGAGGTGTAACATGGCGCCCCTACACCGAATGTGTTGGGCGAGCCAAATGGAAAAAGGATGCTGGATGCCAGGTAAATCTGTGAACCTCCCAATTGAAAGGCATCTTTAAATGCCCGTTCATATGTACCGGTGCCGGCATAGAAAGCCATTGCCTCGGGTCCGTGGGCAGCCTTTATCTCCTCCATTTTCCTGGCTATGATTTCAAATGCCTCGTCCCATGAGATGGGTTCAAAATCGAGTTTTCCTTTAGGACCTTTTCGTTTCAGAGGCTGTTTTATCCGGCTTTCGGAATAGATGATCTGCTTCGCGCTAGCGGCGATGGGGCAGAGTACTTTGCCCATTGGTGCTTCAGGGTCGGGGGTAAGTTTTTCTATTTTGCCCTCGTCATCAAAGTGAACAATTACCCCGCATCCCGGGCTGTGAAAACATAAACCGCAAATTCCCTGTTTTTCCCTTTTCAAAGAGCCCCTCCTATCCCTGTCCTCTTTCGGCTATTAAAAACTGGGAGTTGATGTGCTCCCAGAGATTTCTTGTCTTTCTGATCTTCCATTTCACCAGGCCTGTCTCCTGGATTCGGAATCCAGGAGTAAACAAACCGCCACCATTCTCAAGTATGCGGCAGACATTATTCAGGCCAAAGCCTTTGAACGGCCCTTCATTTCTGCCGCCCAGCCAGAGATCCCGGCTGCTTACGGTTTCATCCCAGGAAAAGGGGTCTGAAAAAAGAAATCTGGCATTGGTCTTGTCCATGACCCGGTCGGCCTCTCTAAAGTGCAAAGAGGGATCAGGCACCTTTTCCAGGATGTTCACCGAACTTGCCGATGAAAAGCGGTTTGAGCGAAAGGGAAGCGCCATGGCATCGGCAATGAGGAATTCGGTGTTTTCAAAGACAAATGCAGAATCCAGGAAACTTTCCCTTTTTTCTGTGATCTCTCCTTCCATTATCAGTTCAAACTCCAGACATCTCCGGGTCATTATTTTACGGGCGGTCCTGATAAATGAAAGGGATGTGTCAATACCTACTGCCCTGTCATGGGTCCTGGTCATTTCAAGGGTAAGTCTTCCCACAGCGCAGCCGATATCCAGCGCCCAGCCTTTTTGCGGAGTAAAGGCGCCTGCCCATCTTTTGTAAGCATCCGTTGCATCTGGATCGTTAAAAAATTCTGAATAATGACTCCACAGATAGGACGAACGCATTGAAAAAGAACCGTATCCGGCTATGGTCCGTGTTATGGGCAGGGTCTTTTCCGGAACCACCACGGCAATACCCTCATTAATTTCATACCGCCTGCCGCAGGCCGGGCAGTTCAACTGCCCTTCCAGGATTTCTTCACTTGTTTCTGTTTTTATATCTGCGATGAGGAGAATCTCTTTATTCCGGTCTTTTATCAGGCATTCAGGGCAAATCAGCTCATTAATAAGCCACTTTTTCATAAGTGCTCCTGTTTATACATAGAGCTTTTTCATCATCCATGCCATGTTAACGCCAAGGACCCTCATTGTCTTTATTCCCTCTTCATCCTTTTCTACATCACCCTTATTCATGCCGATGCCCATATTCCAGTAACTGGAGCCGGGCACCATCATTTCGGTGATAAAAAAGAAATGATTCAGGGTATCGAAGACATGAGTGCTTCCAGCCCTTCTTACCGCAACAACAGCAGCGCCGGTTTTACGCTTAAAAAATCTTCCGTTTGCGAATGATACAAAACCGGCCCTGTCTATCAGTCCTTTCATTTCAGATGTCACATCGGTAAAATATGTGGGAGAACCAAGTATAATACCATCTGCCGCGATCATTTTTTCAAGGCATTCGTTAAAATCATCATCATTAAATGCGCATCGTTTATTTTTATTTTCAAAACATTTCATACAGGCCTTACATCCATGTATTGATTTTCCTGAAAATTGAAAAAGCTCTGTTTCTATTCCCTCTTTTTCAAGTTCACCAAGAACTGTCTTTATCATAATTGCCGTATTCCCGTCTTTACGGGGGCTTCCGTTGATCGCCAGAACCTTCATGCTTATCCCTCCCTGAATTTAAAGTAACTCCAGAACATCCCTGACATAACTATCTATCATGCTTTCAAGAGAAGTTTTCAAATCCTCAAATTGAATACCAAACGATATGCCAATTGCATCACTATTTATACTCTTAATAATGCCTTTAAAATTATGTAAGCCTTCAAAACCAAGTAAAGGGAAAGAAATCTTGAGAGGATCATCTATTTTAATCTCGTTAATTAAGTCTATATCAGTGGTTATTTTAAAACGAGTTCCGCTTTTGCTTATCTCCAATATGAGTCCTCTGAGCTCTCTTTTGTTGATTTCCAGGGTCGCAGGGATAAAGCAGCTTACACGCTGCGCCTTTCTGATATTAAGGTTCTCTATCTTGTCAGGGTAGTTAAGAAAAGTTATTTTATAGGGTTTTTCAACAGAACCAAGTGATTTTGTCCTGAAACCATACACATTTCCAAGGTAGATATATCGGACGATAAAACTCGTACCTTTGTCTATCTGAGAGCGGAATTTTGTAGGAATCTGCATACGAACCATAAGATATGAGGGGGCTTCAATCCCGATCAGTATCGATTTGAACTTCTCTTCCATACCTACAATCTGCATGTTCAATTCACTTCCCAATGCAACTGCGAGTTTTTCTTTTCTATCCATATTCTATTATTCTCTTTAAATGGAATTAAGATTTAAATTTTTTATAGAATGAATTTAATATATTTGTATTTATTTACAATTTCAAGACCTGATTGCTGGAAAAAACGTTTTCTGTTATTATCTTTATTATAAAGGTCTTTGGGAGTTTTGGTAGATCTAACATATCACCCGTAAACGAGAAAGGAGGATTAAAATGGAAGGATATAAAAAGATACTGTTTCCAACCGATCTTTCAGAGGGATCAAAAACAATAGCAAAACATGTGAAAATGATGTCAGAAAAATTTAATGCTGAAGTTTCCATAGTTTATGTGGTTGGCGTAGGGCATTATTACAGTGCGCTGGAGGTGCCTTCTGCGGGACTCGCCAATTTTGAAGCGGAGGTTATTTCTGCAGCATCAAATCAGATTGAATCCTTTGCAGAAGAGGAGTTCAATGGGATGAGAGTCCAAACTGAAGTTATTGCCGGTAATCCTGCGGATGAAATAGTTGAGTATGCGAAAAAAAACGGAAGTGATCTGATTATCATGGGACACAGCAGGGCCGGTCTCGAAAGGGTGTTACTGGGTAGTGTAGCGCATCGAATTCTTAAGCTGTCACCTATTCCTGTAATGATTATCAGGGTATAACAATAGGGTAAATCATCTGCCGGGTATTGTACCAGCGGGTGATTTATTGTTTGTTTCCTGTAAGTTATAACTGATCGAAAGGCCCTTAAACCCAGATTTTGCAGTAGAAATCGTCGAGAGGATTGAAAAACCAAAGCGAAACGCGAAGTTGGAACGATTTTGACCCGGAAGCATATGCACAATATGGTGAGGATTAAAATCGTGAAACGAGCGTTGCAGCAAGGTTTTTCAGGCCGCAGTAGATAGCTACTGCAAAATCTGGGTTAAAACCTTCCGGCAGGATCATATGCATCAACGAGA
>CAZSZQ010000207.1:0-5810 GCA_964610475.1 uncultured Desulfatiglans sp. | reverse complement strand
CGGCACTGTCTGCCTTTATAATGGTCTCCCTGTCAAATGAGTCAATGCTTACCTTAAAACCTGACGCCTTAAGCGTCTTTACCGCTTTTTCGACATCCCTGAAACTGCCCTTTGCAGGGCAGCCAAGGTCAATGATATCTGCACCTGAGTCTCTATAATATTCTGCCTTTTTTATAATGTCATTTATAGAAAGTGTATATGCATCCACGATCTCTGCGATTATTTTTAGTTTGTATGGTCCATAACCTTTCAGCTCTATATTCTCATCGAAGAGCAGGGGGATATCCTTAAGGTCCTTGGGCCCTCTCTTAGCAGGGATGCCTGTTTTATCTTCAATAAGGGAGATATCCCCTTCAGATAACCCGGGGATGAATATCATGTCATACTGTAAATAAGGGTCAAGGTGGTTTGCTATCCATTCGGTGTTCATAAAGGCAGCGACAGTACAGTTGAGCACAGAAATATCATATCTGAAATCCTTGTTCATCTGCCCAAGGCATTTTTCAAGGGCCTTTGCTGCAAGTTTACCGGTTATAATGAGATATTTTTTCATGATACCTTTCCTCTTGCAGGTATGGGTATGATATCAGATATTTCATGCTTTATT
This sequence comes from uncultured Desulfatiglans sp., assembly GCA_964610475.1. Lineage (GTDB taxonomy): Bacteria > Desulfobacterota > DSM-4660 > Desulfatiglandales > HGW-15 > JAAZBV01. The sequence goes on along the minus strand of CAZSZQ010000207.1, from coordinate 5,203 downwards.
GTTTCCGCCATATTGAAGAGGGCTGACTCACACTCCTTATAACTGCCCCCTTCAGAGAGGAGTGTGCACACAGGCTGCCCAGAGCCTATTTCATCCCCTTCAAAAGGTATGTCTCTGATTCCCTTATCCTTCCATCCACGGGTATTTTTTATCATTATACGGTTCTCTGCAAACAAAATCCCCTTTGCAAAATACCCTGCACAGTGTTGGGCCACAAGTGAAAAATCAGGCAATTTTCCCTCAAGGGCCTGTATATGGAGTGAGTATATGTTGAGACCATAGGCTTTTTCAACAAGTTCCATGGAGGCTGTATATCTCGGATTGATTTCAATTATATAAGGTGTTATTTGCCCTCCTTTGTCCCTGGCCATAACAAAATCAATACCGCATGCGCCCTTTAAATGGAAATTTTCAGAGAACAAAGAGGCCGCCTTTTCCATCTGATCCAATATGTACCGGCTCTCTTCTCTGCCAAGGGGAAGGGGAAGGATATTCCCGCACCATGTGAAGCCATGAGCCCCCAGCCAGTCAATTCCAATCAGTTGAGCTGATATGCCTATCAAAACACACTTGTGTCCATCAGCAATAAAACATGCTGAAGCAGAAATTCCCTCAACATATTTCTGGAGTATCTGATTGTTTTCCAGTCTCTCTCCTTCCCATGCCTTTATCCTTGATCCACCTCCGCTGTTTGTTGGCTTAATAAGCCACTCTTTCTGGTTGTGCGCCCTCATCTCTTCACCACAGAGCAGGGTTTCAGGGAAGGGGATATTGTTTGCAGTCATAAAATCTCTTAGTACATGCCAGTCACGAATCTTTATTAATGTATCGGGTGAATTACCCAGTATCTTGGCCCTCCTGGATATCCACTTAATTAATTCCGGGAAATTCTCAAAGCTGGAAATATAGACCAGCGAATCAAACTCAAATACGCTGCTTGACCTGATAATGTTTTCAGCCCTGAATGGGAGGTTAAAGTCTCTTAAGAGGGAGTAATTTTCAATGATATCCTTCTGGTCGCTGTCACCATAGTAATCTATAGTAAAAACATTATGTCCTGATTTCACTGCTGATTCGGCAATCGCCCTTGTACTTACTCCTGTTATGAGTGTTTTCATTATATTCAAATATCAGTTCAATCCGCTTGAAACCTTGTATATTTCTTCCGCATCAAGTACCAGATCATTTTGATCAAAAAGTATTGAGATGCATTCCCTGTGTACCTTCATCTTTAACCCGCCTATTCCTATGGCGCCAAATATGATCTTGCCTTCCCTTTCCTTTGCTGACCAGTGAGATTTAGTGCCATCTATGCCCAGTGGAGGAACAGCGTTGACATCAACAAGAACTTTGATCGTTGGGATTTTTTTCCAGCTTGCCTCAGCAAGCATGGTTACTCCTGCCGCACCGCATGAAATAACTGCATAACTGTCACTTATGATATATTCGGTTTCATTTACGCCGTTAATCATGGCCGGCGTTACCTTTACATCAAAACGTTTTTCTATAATACCACAGGCATCCTTCAGTCTGTCATGTTTTCTTGATGTTATGGTTACGACAGCCCCTTCTTTTGCCAGAAGAGCCGCAGCCCTCATGCCTACAGGGCCGGTGCCTCCGAGCACGGTGACCTTTTTACCCCTGATATTTCCACAGGAAAGGATTTTTCTTACAGCAGCGGTTGCTGTTGTATTACACCCGTTTGCATCCATCATTACAGAGACTCTTGTGTTCCCGAAGAAGCTATCCACCGCTTCCTTCAACAGTATCTCTCCAACAGATACATTTGATCCGCCAATAAAAATAGCGCTGTTTTTAAGGTCTGATTCTCCCCTTGTGAACATGGCTCCGTATACTATGTCACGTACTTCACCGGGGAGAACCCCGCCATATGGGAGTATTTGATCAACCCCTGAATCAAGCGCTGTAATGGTGTCAAAAGAACTTGGAATCTTGTTACTGTCTATCTGGATCAGTATTTTTTTCATGGTAGTCCTCCATTTTGTTATGGAATAATTTGTATTTTCGCGCCTCTGTTACGTGCCTGTGTGATAATAACATCACCTGTGATATTTTTCCTCTCTAAAAAATCCCTCATCCTTTCCGCAAGCTTGACGGCCTCATTTTTATGTATGAGGCCATATACTGCCGGGCCCCAGGAGCTCTGACCTGCTCCTGCAGCGCCTGATTCAATCATATGCCTGATTATAGCGTAGGATGATTTTTCAGAATAGATACCGCCCTGAACAGGTTTGAAAAATGTCCCTGTTCTTATATCTATCTCTGATATGGCATCTCCGAATTTTTCAATGTCCTCTTCAACCAGGGCAGGTAAAAGCTGCATCATTACAAGCCTGCATATCTCTTCGGATATACTTCTTGATGGACTTACATAGCCCATGGCCTCCTTTTCCTGTTCACCTGAAAGACCGATCTTTTTTTCAGGTATCACAAGCACAAAATGCCATGATTCGGGGAAATTATATCTCAATAAGGCTCTTGGAGGTTCTGTACACTGTTTTTTCCCGCTCACCATCCTTTTCCCGCCATCAATAATGAACCCCCCTTTTTCAAATGCGGTGATCCCTATGCCGGAACGAAGCCCCCTGCCCGCTATACGGGCAAGGGAATGATTTTTTTCAGAGATATTGCATATCCTTGTCAATGCAGTGGTAAGGGCAAGCCCCAGTTGTGATCCGGAACCCAGCCCTTTGTGCTCAGGGATATTTTTTGTTAGATTTATGATGCCCCTTGGGGGAGTTTTAAAATGTGCTGAAAATGCCTTAATGAAGGAAGATATCCTTTTTCGTGATTGATCATCCATTTCACCTATTACAAGATCATCATGACCTTCAATCGTGAGTTGTGTTATTGGTGCCTTTATGGTGACGCCAATACTTCCGTACAGCCTGCCCAGATCGCCGTTCAGATCAAGAAAGCCCAGGTGGAGCCTGGCCGATGTGGTAACCTTTACCTTCATTTATACCTCTGATCAGGTTAAGAGGTTGATAACCTCATTAATGTTTTTAAGTTCTTCAAGTCTGTCCAGAAGCGATATCAGTTTTTTGGCTTTGAGGGTATCAATTTTTTTTGAAAACTCAAGGTTTGAGAAAAATTTATTTAATATCTCATCCTTTGAAAGTGTATTACCCAGAGGATCACCTTTTGGCGATTCAACAAGTTTTTCATACTGTTCACCCGTGCCCATTGTCACAATGATCTTTGCACACAAGAGTTCTCTTTCAACACCGGGCAGTTGTTCAAGCCGGATCTTATCCATAAAGCTTTTAACCTCTGGGGAGTGAACACAGGTACTCTCAAAGTGCTCAGGTTTGATGGATTTGTTCATAAGCGCTGTTGCCACATGATATTTATAATTAAATACAGAGCCTGCATGAGGGAAATCATTGGCATCAAGCGGCTGGGAAAGAAAGCTGTTCAGGCCGGATTTTGATACATACAAAACAGCCTCCTTTATCTTTGTGAAATCCAGATTGTAATTATTCGCGACAAAAAGGGCACAGTCCACTGCTGCGTGGCTTACAGCGCAGCACGGGTAGAGTTTAAAGTGTGCATCACAGAAATATCTTCTACCCAGCTCTTTCGTAAGTATCTCAGGGTTGCCGCAACCGCCTGCAAAAAGATTGAAATAACCAAGCTTTCCAAACAGCGGGTCATCCGGGCCAGCCCACCCTGCCTTTGCAAGCTCTGCCGAGATAATCCCATTCCTGGAGGATAATCCCTGAAGGAGTTTAAATGCTGGGACACCGTCCCATATATTCTGCATTGAACCTGACATCTGGTTAAATGCAAGGCCAAGGGCGTTCCTGATCTGCTTTGTTGTTAACCCCATGATCCGGCCAGCTATTGCAGCGGCCCCAAAGCTGTTTGTGGTGCCAACACTGTCCCATCCAGGCGGGAGCCCGCCTGTGCTTTCGGCTGCTATGATCCTTGAGGTCAGGTTGTCGCCTGTAATGAGTGCGGTTATAAGTTCTTTACCGGATATAACATATGCTTCAGCCATTGTGACAGCGGTCATTACAGTAGTGCCGCTTATATGTGCCGGGTATGATCGACCGTCAACCAACGGGCCAAGTGATTCAAAATCGTATGAGCGGGCCATTACGCTGTTAACGAGTGCGGCATTATGGGCAACAGTCTTATTGCCATGTATGAGGATACTGGCCTCTGGTTTACCGCCCCAGTCCCTGATTAACCTTACAAGTTCGGGGTTGCACTCCGCGTATGCGCCCGCTGCAACACATCCAAGCACATCAATAACACGGTTTTTTGTATTTTCAATGACTGCTTCATTGATATCGCCAAACCGGGTGTCGGCAACATTCCGGCAGAGTGCATCTGTAATATCCATATGTTGTAAAGCCATTCAGAATCTCCTAAGGGGTGAAATCTGTACGATTCTTTATTAACATGATGATGGTGTCAAGTTGTAAATTAAGTTGATTCTCAGATTTTGTAATTCTGATATTACTTTAAGGTCAATATAGCCGGGCGGCAAGTATTTATTTCGTTAAAAACTCTAAAAGTATTTATAATTATGCGACTTTTTTGAGGCGAATTTGAAAAATGTCATGACTATTATGAAACCGGGTTGAATTCAGGCAGAAGTGCAGGTCTATTTTAAGGGTTTAATGTTTTTATAAAACAGTGGAATTTTGAAAAGGGCTCAATGGCTTTAGTCATTTCTATTTGAGCCCGTTCAAGTTACAGACTGAACATTTTTAATCCGGTGCGGTATCGTTAATTGTCTGTTTAAGCCTCCACATCTTAAATGTTCCATCAACCGGACCCTTGTAGTATCCCTCAAACATATCCTCACTGAGCGTACCGCTGCCTTCATACACGCTTTCATCAGCAGTATAGGAGAATTTGTTGTTTTCCAGTATGCCATTCATAATATGTATCGGTTTATTCAGCGTATCTAATTTATCCAGGATCAGCGCCTGATACCGGTTATCTCCTGAATGACTTACCTTGCCAAAAAAGGTAAATTTATTACCTTGAGAGTCAACGCCATCACCCTGCCAGTTCCCTGTGAATGGAAAATTTTCCTGATTACTGCCTGAAGAAGCCTTGGGATTTGTACATGAACTTAAGGCCACACATAAAGACAATACAACGATTGCTATGCAATTCATTAAAGCACACCTTTATTTAAATTATATTTTGAATTTATATTTTT
>CAZSZQ010000206.1:0-5842 GCA_964610475.1 uncultured Desulfatiglans sp. | reverse complement strand
CACTGGGGCATTTTTAGAGAGCATTGAGCCTGGCGCAATGCATAAAACCTACTCAATTGCCCTTATTAACAGGTTTAAGATTGATAATCATGACATCATGCTTGGCCTTGATACCTGGAAACGTACCTACAGAGGTGAAAGGGTGCGCACAAAGCATAATGGTGAGACATCCATAGATACGCCCATACCTGATTCATATTATCTCTCATCCGGTATTTATACTGAAGATGAATGGGAGATAAACGACCTGTTTTCCCTTAATATCGGGGGCCGATTTGACAGGATTCAGGTGGAAAATGATGCGACAGACCTTTATATAACCGCATTTGCCACTGCACCGCCGCCTCCCCAGCCAAACAGGAGGATATGGGATGAATATGATGTAACCGAATATTCATGGAATGCCCATACAGGAGTCACATATGAGATAAACAGCCTCTGGTCAACAGACTTTATAATTGCCAGGGCATACAGAGCCGCCTCCCTCGAAGAGAGGTATAAATACCTCAACCTGGGAAGCGGGGTGGAAAAATGGGGAAATCCGAACCTTGAGCCTGAAGAGTCCATGTTTTTTGAGTATGGTTTAATGAGAACAGGAGAAATCTTAAAGGCCGGGGTAGCGCTATATTATAATGATCTTAATAACCTGATTGCAGAAAACCGTGTAAGCAGCACCAGGATAGAGCTGCAGAACATCAGCGAGGCAGAGCTTTATGGAGGGGAGTTTGAATTTACCCTGCGTCCGACAGATTGGTTTTCCGCCTCCGGTAATGTGGCATACACAAGGGGGCGCGACACAGGTAATGATCAGGACCTCCCCTCAATACCGCCCTTTAATGGCTTTTTAAGGCTCTGCTATTATCCGTTTCAGGGTGCATGGGCGCAGCTTGATGCGATATATAACAGCTCACAGAAAAAGGTGCCGACTGGGGTGAATATTTCTAATAACTGGACAAGGTTTGATTTTATGGCAGGTTATAAATTTATTGTTACCGGTACCGGGCATGAGATATATGGCGCAATAGACAATATGTTTAACAGCACATATTCCGATTATCTTACAACATCCAGAGGATATACATTTAATGAACCGGGGAGAACCATCCGTATTGGATACAAAATGGAATTTTAAACATATGACAGAGTAATATAAAAATAAAAAAATATTGACCTTAAATCCTGAATAATTTACAAAATATATAATTAAAAAAAATGACTCGCATTAAATGATTTCCTGAAAGCATTGTATCAAGTAAAATTAGAAAGGGGGGGGGTTCAACCTTTTCACGTTGTAATTGCTTTTAACATCAATACTTATTGTATCAAGAATAGGGGAATTATGGTCCGCAGGGTTATATTTATTGTTCTTCTGGGTATATTTTTATCAACCATTGTCACAGTCGCTATGGACTCTGACAATGAATATATCGTAGAAAGAATCCGGAATTATTAATCCATGTTTTTTTATGTATTTTAGAATTGTCTTGAATAGGATATGGCAGAAATATTCATTGGCACATCAGGATTTTATTATGATGACTGGAAAGGCAATTTTTATCCGGATATTCTAAAAAAAGAAGATTACCTCAACTACTACGCCAAATATTTTAATATTCTTGAATTGAACTATACATATTACCGCCTTCCTGAAGAGAAGCAAATAATTAACATGATTGAAAGGGCCGGGAATGCTGTTTTTTTTGCTGTCAAGGCCTATAAAGGCATAACCCATGACATTACAGACGGATCGCTCAATGCAGTCCTTCCCAGATTTCTTAAAGGGATAATGCCTGTATATAAAGAAGAACGCCTGGGCACCATTCTACTCCAGTTTCCGCAAAGCTTCAAATATACGGCAAAGAACAGAATTTATCTTAATAATTTGCTGAAGACGGTCCAGCCATTCCCCGCATGTGTAGAATTCAGAAACATAGACTGGCTAAAGGACTCTGTATACACCGGTCTGAAAGATATTAAAACCGGATTTGTATGTGTTGATGAACCCGAACTGCCTGGACTTATCCCGCCTTTACCCATTGTAACCTCAGAAACAGGTTATATAAGATTCCATGGCCGAAATAAAAAAAACTGGTATGGTACGGACTCTGCATCAAGGTATGACTACCTGTATAGTGAAGAAGAATTGAAGGAATGGCTGCCGCGGATACTGGAAATATCCCGGCAGACGAAAAAATTATTCATTTTTTTTAACAATCATGCAAAATCACAGGCAGTAACAAACGCAAGAATGCTGATTAACCTGCTTAAAAATTGAATCTATCTATATGACCACGATAATTACTCAAAAATATAAATCATATTCATTTGGATCATTATCACAGTTGAATCATATTCAACTGGAAACACTTATTAATATTTTTGATAAACCCAACACTCAAACTGACGCTGTTCTAGGAGGGAGGGGTTCTATAAAAAAGATAAATCTCGAAGGATATGGGCCTGTCATAATTAAATATAATACCCGCGGAGGTCTCATAAGATTTTTTATTGAAAGAACTTATTTAAGAACCGGCAGGACATGTAACAGAATAGAATTCGACCAACTGCTAAATGCATCAAACCTGGGAGTAAATGTCCCTGAACCGGTTGCGTTCGCGATAAAAGGACTTCTTTTTTACAAGGGCTGGCTTGTTTTAAAGGAGATAACAAAAAGTGAGACCCTTGCGGCAGTGAGTATGAAGGATGAGCCAAGGGCAGGTAAACTCGCTAAGGAAATATCAAGACAGATCAATATACTTATAAACGCCGGATTGTATCATGTGGACCTGCATCCGGGTAATATCCTGGTCACAGAGAATGATCTTATATACATAATAGATTTTCATAAAGCACGCATATTTAAGGGCGGCAGAGAGAAACTCTTCGGCAAATATTCAGCCAGATGGAAAAGGGCAATTAAAAAGCATGGACTTCCTGAAATACTAAACAGTATTATATGAAATGATTTATAAAAACAAACCAATATATCCCATCAAAACCCTTAGATAATGCAATATCTTTTTTACCGGACCGGCAATTAAAACGGTTCATATGCCCCTGTTCCTGTCACTTATTTTTAAACCTGGTGATATATATAGTCATCCCATGATTTATTATATGAGTTGTCAAAAAGTGGTTACTTTGTATACATACCTGACGGTTCTATGACTATATAGTATACAGGTAACAAAATATAAAATATGAAATTATCCTAAATATAATTAACTAAATTATATTTTATATAATTAAAACTGTAAGAATTTAATTGGCATAATATTTGTTTATGATATTTAAAGAATAAAAGGGCAAGGAGACAAATTTAAGGGTATTTAAATATTTACAGATAACTTTTTAATAGACTTGAATAAATCAAGCTTTTGATCTATCTGACACGCTGTTTTTAAGGCTTATATGAAAAAAGAGATATAGATATGAGATTAGAATTGTCATGTTTAATTAAAGCAATGAAAAACCGGTCGCAATTACTGCTGTTTCTGGCTGCATTATCCCTTCTTGTGATCATCTCAGGCTGTTCGGCCAAAAGCCATCGTTTAAGGGCGGATAAAAATGCCCTGTCTATAATAAAGGAAAAACAGACAGAGCTGCTGGGCAGTGCCGACGACTTCAGCATTGAGAGACCCGTTGATATCCTGAGGCGAAGACTTTTAACCGAACAGGAACTGGCAATATCAGGAGAGGAATCACTCGGGACAGACTCCCTGGAAAAAATACCCCACTGGCCTGAAAAGAAATACCCGGCAGCAATAACCACCCCCGGAGAAAAACTTGAGATACCCGCAGATAAAAAGCCGCTTCTTATCAATTTTACACAGGCCCTTCAGATTGCTGCTGAAAACAGTTCTGATTACCAGTCACAGAAGGAAACCCTTTTCAAGGCAGCCCTCACCCTTGACCTTAACAGAAATGATTACACCCTTATTGCCAGGCTAAAGGGTGATTCTACCCTGAGCATAGACAAGTCCAAGCCTGATACAGTAAAGGGTCTTGAACATGGCGGAGACCTTGGACTGAGCCAGACCCTGAAGGATGGCTCCAAACTGGCTGCAAACCTTGCGTTTGACCTGGTCAGCCTGCTTACCCAGAGCAAAGATTCATCAAAAGGTATTTCCGGTGACGCATCAATAACAATACCTCTTTTAAGGGGCTCCAAGACATATATCTATTCTGAAAATCTTACCCAGGCACAGCGTAATGTGATGTATGCGGTCTGGGAATTTGAAAGGTATAAAAAGACCTTTGCTGTTAATATTGCATCAAACTACTTTAATGTGCTGCGACAGATTGACCAGTTGGAAAACTCCGCTGAAAACTACAAGATAAACATCAGCTCTGCCAGGAGAACCAGAAGGCTTGCCGACTCAGGAAGGCTCACAGAGATAGAGGTGGACCAGGCAGTACAGAATGAGCTGCTTGCGCGCAACCGCTGGATATCTGCCATGTCGCAGTATAATAACCGGATGGACCAATTCAAGCAGCTTCTGGGTCTCCCTCCTGATGCATATATTGAACTGGACAGTTCAGACCTTGAAAGCCTCATCTCATATATTGATACCATAGTCCCCAAGAGCGGCAGCGAGGATGTATCTGAAACAGGTAAAACCATACCCCCTGCTGATTCTCCAATTACCCTTACTGAACCTGACAGGTCTGATGTTGGCCCGATGGAGCTTGAAGAAAGGGTGGCAATAGAGCTTGGTCTTAAAAACCGCCTTGATTTAAAGGTACAGGAAGGCAAGGTGTTTGACGCTCAGAGGAGTGTTGTTATAAGGGCAGACGCACTCGGTACAGAACTCACCTTTCTGGGTCAGGCGCGCGCAGGGGAATCAAGATCGCTTGGCATGGCAACCATGGAAGATGGTAAACTGAGGCCTGATATGGGTTTTTACAGCGCCCTTTTAAGTATTGATCTACCCATTGAAAGAACAGCAGAACGCAAGGCCTACCGAGAAAGCTATATCTCCCTTGAATCATCTGTACGCAGCTTTCAGAGACTTGAGGATGATATAAAATTATCCGTGCGCCAGAGCTTAAGATCCATGTCAGAGGCAAGGGAGGGATTGAAGATACAGAACAGGGCCGTCTCCGTCGCTGAAAAGCGTGTAAACAGTACCACGCTCTTCTTTGAGGCAGGCAGGGCCCAGATCCGCGATGTTTTAGAGGCGCAGGACGCGCTCCTTTCTGCAAGAAACTCACTCACCTCGGCTGTTATCGACTACAGGATTGCTGAGCTTGAATTTCAACGGAATACCGAATTGCTTGAAATTGATAAAGAGGGTCTTTTAAAGGAATTTTCCCAGGAGGGTAATAATAATGCTGATTAAAAATTTTAATATTAAAAATTACGATTTTAAAAAAATAAAAGAAAAACCACTTCACGCAGCCATTGCAGGGGTAGTGATCCTTATTGTTTTAATAATCATACTGAACGCATTATTTGGCGATGATGAATCAGGCAAGGTTGCATCAACCGCAAAGGTTAAAAAGGGGCCGTTAAGGATAAGCGTTACAGAAACCGGAACCATACAGGCGAAAGAAAAGATCATTGTCAAAAACGAGGTTGAAGGAAACACCTCGATTATCTATATAGTTGATGAGGGCACCACTGTAAAAAAGGGTGACCTCCTTGTTGAACTTGACTCAAGCAACCTTACAACCCAGAAGCTGACAGAGGAGACACAGCTTCAAAATGCGGATGCAGGGTTCATAAGCGCCCGTGAAAACCTCGCTGTTGTAGAAAACCAGGCAAAGAGTGATATGGACGCGGCCAGGCTTGCCTTTGAATTTGCAAAGCAGGACCTTGAAAAATACAAGAATGGTGAAT
>CAZSZQ010000205.1:0-5868 GCA_964610475.1 uncultured Desulfatiglans sp. | reverse complement strand
TATGAGCCTCTTCAGGGGGTGAAACATCATATACCACAAGGCTTATTGGTTCACCCACCTGTATGGCAGCAAGCCCTATTCCGGGCGCCTTGTACATGGTCGCTGTCATATCATCAATAAGCTTTTGTAGCTTGCCATCAATATTTTCCACAGGCTTTGCCTTTGTCCTGAGTATCAAATCCGGGAATCTATATATCTTAAGTGTATCGCTCATTTCTGTATTGCCATTATTTTTTGTACCTCTATACTACAAAAGAGGCTAATTAACCAGACTTTAAATATAAATTCATATAATTCAAGAGAATACATTGATTATTGTTTCTTGACATTTAGGGCTATTCTCCATATTGAAAAGCTATTATGAAAAACATAGCAAATTTTCTTTTTGAAGTGGGCATGCTTAAAAAGACCCCGCGTACAGGGTATCAGTTTCTGGGTTCAGGATCAGAATCAGTTGCTGATCACTCATTCAGGATGACAATTATCGGGTATATACTTGCTGGGCAAATACCAGAAGCAGACCGGAATAAAACTGTTCTTATGTGTCTTTTTCATGACCTGCATGAGGCTAGAACCGGTGATATGAACTATGTAAATAAGCAGTATAACACTGTTGATGAAAAAAAAGCCGTCCGGCACATGACTGAAGGCCTTCCTTTTGGTGCCGAAATTGCATCATTGACTGATGAATTCAATGAAAGTGCTACTATTGAGGCAAAAATTGCCCGGGATGCAGATCAAATTGACCTGATTCTGGAACTTAAAAGAGAGAAAGACCTTGGTAACAAATACGCCGATGAATGGCTTTTTTATGCAAGAAAACGGCTGATCACCGAAAAGGCAAAAGAAATGGCAGATGAAATTCTTAAAACTGACCATGCCGAATGGTGGTTTGATAAAAATGCAGAGCTCTGGGTCAATGGCAACAAAAACAATCATAACAAATAGCCTTCTTGCCGCATCAAGGATAAGAAAGACCGCATTCGGGATCTCTTTTATTACGCATGTTATTCTTGTAATTATTATACAGCTATCATTGCCGGAACTGTGGCACATTGAAGAACTAAAGACCTACAGGGTGGAATTTATAAGGGATCCAATAGATGACATCCCGTTTGAAAAGAAGACAGAAAAAGAGAAGGAAAACACTATAAAGAAGATAATTGAGGCAGATCAAAATTCAGAGGAGACTATCTCCCTTGATACAGTTGATAAGAGGTATGTATCCTATACAGGAGTAATAAAAAAGCGACTTGCCGCCTGTTGGGGATACCCGAAGGAGGCAAAGGAAAATAATATAGAAGGGAAAGCGCATGCCATATTCAGCCTGTCAAAGGATGGTCACCTTATGGGTGTTGAGGTAACCGGGACTTCAGGCCACGAAATACTGGATCAGGAGGGGCTTGATGCCATAAGACGTGCAGCGCCCTTCCCTCCCTTTCCTGAATCCATTACAGTTGAAAGGCTGAATATTAATGTCACATTTGAATACCGCCTTTCTGCTGCAAAAAAGAATTTATAAATCGGGGAGTTATAGCTTCTTGACTCAAATAAAAATATGGTTATTTTAAGTCACTAAAAAAAATTCGGAGTTAAAATGGCAGGAAAAGATTATTACAAGATACTGGGCATTTCAAAAACAGCTACTGAAGATGAGATAAAAAAGGCATACCGCAAGCTCGCAATGAAATATCATCCTGACCGTAACAAGGATGATAAATCAGCAGAGAGCAAGTTCAAGGATATCTCTGAGGCATATGCTGTTCTTAGTAACAAGGAAAAAAGACAGCAGTATGATATGTTCGGCTCAGAGGGGTTTCAGAATAAATATTCACAGGAAGATATATTCCGCGATTTCGATTTTGGGAGTATATTCAGCGAATTCGGGTTTGGTGGCAGAGGCCGCGGAGGTTTCGGAAATATCTTTGGCGGTATGGGTGGTAATACCTTCAGGGGAGGCGGATCACCTTTTAACGGTACGTTCAGCGGCCGCCCGCAGCCTGTGAAGGGCAAGGACATCATATATGAACTCTCAATAAACCTTGAAGATGCAATAGAAACCTCGGAGAAACTTATTGCTTACCACAAAGATAATTCCAATCAGGAAAAGATATCCGTAAAAATCCCGGCAGGAATATCAACAGGGAAAAAACTCCGGCTTGCAGGAAAAGGAAATCCAGGCATTAACGGCGGTCCGCAGGGTGACCTTTATATACAGATAAGAGTACTCGAGCACCCTCTTTTCAAACGGGATGGAGACGATCTCGTGATAACTAGAAATATTAAATTTACAGAGGCAGCACTTGGTACTGAAATAGAGGTGCCTACTATAGATAAAAAGACATTGAGATTAAAGATACCGCCAGGTACTCAGAATAATGCCAAATTCCGGATGAAGGGTTATGGCGTTCCCATGATGAACAGCAAGGGTCGCGGTGATGCCTATGTTTCAATCAATATTGAAACCCCGAAAGATCTTAGCAAGAAGCAGGAGGAGGCAATAAAGAGGCTTTCCGAGCTGGGTCTGTGACATGAGAGCCATAGCCATTTTTTCAGGGGGTCTCGACAGCATCCTTGCGGTAAAGCTTGTAATGCTGTCAGGGGTGGATGTTTTGCCAATAAATTTTACCACCCCTTTTTTTTCACCTGAAAAGGCAATTGAATCAGCCGAAAAAAATAATCTTCCTTTAAAAGTTGTTGATATTACTGACAGATATTTTACCATGTTCAAGGCCCCTTTGTATGGTTTTGGCGGCGATATGAACCCATGTATAGACTGCCATGCCCTTATGCTTAAGATTGCAGGAGAAATGCTTAAAGAGGAGAATGCATCCTTTTTAATAAGCGGAGAGGTACTGGGCCAGAGGCCGATGTCCCAGCACAAATCAGCCCTTGCAGCGGTTGAAAAGACAAGCACCATGAAGGGACTTGTGTTAAGGCCTCTTTCTGCAAAGCTCTTAGAAAAAACAATCCCTGAGATAAACGGGTGGATACAGGAAAAAAGCCTGCTCAGGTTATCAGGCCGCTCCAGAAAACCTCAGATAAAACTGGCTAAAGAACTTAGGGTAAAACATTATCCTACACCGGGTGGAGGCTGCCTGCTAACAGACCCCATATTCTGCAAGAGGTTCAAGGACCTTATTGATAACAGCCCTGACCTTAACAGGAATGATATAGAGATGTTAAAGGTTGGCCGTCATTTCCGCATAAATCCTGAACTTAAAATAGTTGTGGGCAGAGACATGAAGGAGAATGAAAAAATACTGGAACTTGCCGGTGAAAACGGCTACACCATAAACACAGTTACTGTGCCCGGGCCTGTGGTATATGTATCAGGAAAAAGGACCCATGAGACAGATATGCTTGCCGCATCAATGACAGCATCCTACAGTGATGCAAAGATGAATGAGATAGAACTGATGATTATCCATAATGGTAAAAAGGAAATCATTAAGAGTGCAGGAAAAGGCCTTGAAGAGTTCAGAGAGTATATGATCGAGGGGACATAACTTATACTGGTATTTGTAATAGTAAATGTTAAGTTTGACAATAAGGCCTTTTATACGTACAATTGTACTCATGAAAATAATAGCAGATACAAATACATTTATTGCAGTTGCCCTAAACGAACCGGAAAAGGCGAAAATTATTCAACTTACAGAAGGTCATGAATTGATTGCTCCAGAAGTGTTGCCATTCGAAGTAGGCAATGCCCTTACTGCCATGATGAAAAAAGGTAGCCTAAAAAGGGAAGAAGTCGAATCCGCTTGGGATATCATACAGCGAATACCAGTGGATTTGAGGAAAACTGATATAAAATATACGTTGAGTATTGCAATTAGATATAGCCTTTATGCATATGATGCTTATTTTCTTGCGTGTGCGGAAAAGCTCCATAGCCCTTTATTAACACTGGACCGTGGTATGCAGAAAGCTGCCAAAGAAATGGGGATCACAATATTGGAGTAAATTATCATGAAAGTATATACTTATTCTGAAGCAAGACAACGCCTAGCAGATGTTCTAAATAATGCCAGGAACGAAGAGGTTATTATCAAAAGAAGAGGTAGTGAAATATTTTCTGTTGTTTTTAGAAAAAGCAAAAAATCACCATTCGATGTTCCCGGAATCGATACAAAGGCTTCAACAAAAGATATTCTGAAAGCAGTAAGAGAATCAAGAGAACAGTTTTAATAGGTTGTGATATAAAAGCGGTAACAATAAAAGATGTTCCCACGATCAATGTGGGTATGAGAAGAACATCATTCTGCGACAACGATCGCGTAATCCAGTCTCGTAGTTCGGGTTGAGGCACGAAACCCGATAAATCAAATCACGTAAGTTTGATTTTGGAACTGACATAATGTCATTCCCCGACCCGGATCGGGGAATCCATCCCCGTAATTCTGTTTTTCCTTGTTCCCATGGTCCCCCGTGGGAACTTCTTTCTCTTAACGCTCTGCGTCAATTGTAAATGTTCGATTCAATTCTATCTTTGCCTGTTCATTAATAGAAACATGAGTCAAGAGCAGACTCCTTTATGACCTATTTCAAATAGATAAGAGCTGTAACCAATCATTTTCAGGCTTGATTATTTAATTTCAGAAAAGTAATATTCCTTTGCTTCATTATAAAAATTTGTATTAATTAAATTTCTCTAAAATCCCCCGGCTTATCTTTCTGTATAATATCTAAAAAAAGATACCCGGAATTGTTATATCAATGATGTATACGATACAATTTGGCAGAAAGTCCCTGCCCATTCAACTTTTTCAACCATCCTGGTATAGGCATGGAGAGAAGGTGGTGTATGAGCCAAGGCTTACGATTGGGAGTTGAAAAAACAAGAGACATCATTATCAAGGAGAAAACCTATGCGTAATGTCATTCACATCTGTTTATGCCGTATGATCGTTATTCTTTTCATCATTACCCTCATGCCATTTCTAAGAGACACACCGACAGTTGGGCAAGAGATAATTTCACAATCTAAGGGTTGGACGCCGGAGGAGATGATGAAAGTCAAAGGCGTATCGAATGTGAAGGTATCACCGGACGGCCGCCGGGTAGTATTTACTGTGACCGAAACGATTATGAGTGATGATAAAAGCGAAGAGCTAACCCATATCTATTTAGCCAACATTGATGGTTCAGATAACCGGCAGATTACCTACGGTGATAAATCCTGCACTAACCCGCAATGGTCACCTGATGGTCAGTGGCTTGCATTCACATCTGAGCGGTCTGGAAAGAACAATCTCTGGCGGTTACGTACAGACGGCGGAGAAGCCCAACAATTGACGGACGTAAATACATGGGTTAGTGGTTTCAAGTGGTCACCCGATAACAAACAGATCGCATTCATTATGACTGATCCTATCACCGCTGAGGAAGAAAATGCCCAGAAGGGAAAAGATGACGCAAAGATTATGGATGAGCAACTTAAGATGGATCGGTTATGGGTAATCTCTATCGAGCAGGATACCATTAGGAATCATGAGGCACATCTGCTTACAAAAGGCAACTATAGCATAGAAAACTCAGGGTATTATGGCATAAGCTTTGATTGGTCACCTGATGGTAAAAAGATCACATTCACGCATATGCTGACTCCATTGATTAACGATTGGCCATTGGCGGATATTTCAACGGTAGAGGTGGCGACAGATAATGTCAAACCCCTCCTTCATACAGGTGCAGTTGAGGCAGCTCCACTCTATTCACCCGATGGCCGGTGGATCGCCTATGTGGCTAGCGATGACCCGCCAACATGGGGAGGTATATTGGATATCTTCGTTGTCGCATCCTCTGGAGGAACACCGCGCAAATTGGCTGAGACATTCGATCGGAACCCCACTCTCATTGGAT
>CAZSZQ010000204.1:0-6010 GCA_964610475.1 uncultured Desulfatiglans sp. | reverse complement strand
TCATCACTTAAGCACACTGCAGAAATAACCGCAACACCATGGGCACCTGCTGCAAGCAGTTCACCCACATCATTCACAGTAACACCCCCTATGGCTATAACAGGGAGAGATATCTTTTCACCAATTCTCCTTATGGTTTCTACCCCTATTGCATTTCCTGCATCGGGTTTGGAATTTGTACCATACACTGGCCCTGACCCGATATAATCCGCGCCATCAGAAAGGCACTTAAATGCCTTATCAATATTGCCTGCTGAACCCCCTATTATCGCACCTTGCCCAAGGAGTTTTCTCGCAAGGGGGATAGGAAAATCATCATCTCCAAGGTGAACGCCGTCTGCACCTGATGCAATCGCTACATCCACCCTGTCATTTATAATTAGAGGGACATTAGCCTCTGTGCACAGTGCCTTTATCTTAATGGCTGTATCTATCATCTCACGGGTTGACCCTGATTTTGAGCGGTATTGTATGGTATCTGCCCCGCCTTTAATAGCCATCCGGGCAAGCTCCACATGAGTGAACCTGCTTTGAATTACTGTATCTGTTATTAAATGGAACCTGCCTATTTTTTTCATTATTGCTCCTTATTTAATTATAGAGTAACAGAAAGAGGACATGTTTACAACCGGTGTTACATTACATAATAGGGAATTGAAAATATGATATTTTATGTTATATAGTATTCATCCAAAAACCAGCGTTTTAGGATGAAAGCGATCAGCCTTTAGCATTCAGCTATCAGCAAAAGGCATTTTAAAAAAATGGTTTGCAGATAAATAACCTCCGGAGGCGGCCTTATATGTACATGTTAAAAGATGAAGAAAAGAGCATACTTGAAACAGTAAAAAGGATTACAAGAGAAAAGATAAAACCGATAGCCGCTGAAATAGATGAAAATGACGGATTTCCATGGCAGCTTGTTGAACTGTTTACAGAAAACGGTCTCCTTGCACCCCTTGTGCCTGAAGAATATGGCGGGATAGGGGCAAGCCGTCTGCTTTTTTCAATGATCCTTGAGGAGATCTCAAAGGCAAGCGCTTCGGCTGCACTCCTTCTTATTGCCCAGGCAGACGGCCTCTCTCCAATAATGCTTCTCGGTAATGAGGAACAGAAGAAGAGATATCTCCCGATGGCGGTACAGGGCAAGCTTGCCTGTTTTGTTGCCACTGAACCTGATGCAGGCTCTGATATACAGGCCATGAGGACAAGGGTCATAAGACATGAACATGGTTACAGGGTAAATGGCCAGAAATGTTTTATTACAAACGGCTCTGTTGCCGATTTCATGACCCTGTTTGCCTACACAGACCCTGATAAAAAGGCAAAGGGGATGTCCGTATTTATTGTTGATAAAGGAACAAAGGGCATTGTTTACGGCAAAAACGAAAAAAAGATGGGCATGAAGGGATGTGTAAACACACAGATATTTTTTGAGGATCTTGAGATACCACTTATAAACAGGCTGGGTGAAGAGGGAGAGGGCTTTATATGCATGATGAAAGCCTTTGAGGTGGGCCGCATGCTGGCCGCTTCACAAGCGATAGGCCTGGCACAGGGGGCAATAGATGAGACAGTAAGATACACAAAAGAGCGCATACAGTTTGGAAAACCCATAGCAACACTTGAGGCAATACAGTTTATGCTGGCCGATATGGTTGCAGGCACAGAGGCATCAAGGCTATTAACTTATCAGGCAGCATATAACCTTGATATAAATGATAAAAACCGCATAGCCATATCATGCCCGATCGCTAAATACATGGCCTCTGACAATGCAATGAAGGTAACCACCGATGCAGTCCAGATTTTGGGAGGGTACGGTTATATGAAGGATTACCCGGTGGAAAGGATGATGAGGGATGCAAAACTCATCCAGATTTATACAGGCACAAACCAGATCATGAGGCTTGTTACAGCAAGGGAGATTTTAAAGTAATATATTTTTCACCGCGGAGGACACGGCCGCCGTCGCCAAGGCCATGGCGGGCCAAGGAGAAAACGGATAAGAAAAAAGACAATTTCCCCTCCTCTTGCAACCAGGTATTTTGACACTAATTGGTTGTTTAAGAATTGCAACGTCAATATCTTGACTACAGATAAACAGATTTCTTAAAAGACTACCCCATTCAATATCTATCTATCTGATTTTTCATATTTTTTTTTATCGGCAAAATTATGGCTGTCAGGCATACCATTTGCAAACTCGATATTCAGGGTGATGGCTTTTCTTTTTAACTATTACAATCATACCTGTAAGGGGAATAAAATGGAAAAGATAGTTGTAATGTCGGGGGGGACAGATCAGGACAGTAAACTTATAGAGTGTCTGAGGGCGCTTTTTCCTGAATGTGAGATAGATATCCAGAACAGAGAGCCCTCAAATTATGATTCATTAGAGCTTTCCACTGATGAATCTGATACTTTGGAGCTGAATGAAGACCTGGAAAAATACCTTTCATTTCTCTAGCTGTATCCGCAAACAGCTTTTATGTTTGCCCTGATCCTTTTTAGCCCTGGCCGTGAAAGGGCTGTCTTTCCATAGACCTGTATAAAAGCATCATCTGTCATGCTCATGAAACTTTCCACTGAAGGCATGTATTTTATCACTGGTTTTTTTTTATTTAAGGGACACACCTCCTGACATATATCACAGCCTAAAAAGCACCTGCTCATTAATCTACCCATAGAGGGGTTTACCAGGTCTTCTGATTCAATTGTAAGATATGAGAGACAAAGTGATGAATCAAAATCACGTGCACCCTTGAGTGCCCCTGTGGGGCATGCATTTATGCAGACAGTGCATGAACCGCAGAGATCATTGCAGGGCTCTGTAACCGGGATATCAATGGGGGTAGTTGTCAGAATCTCGGCAAGATAGAAATATGAACCATAACCGGGAATAATAAGCATGTTGTTTTTCCCGATAAAGCCTAAGCCTCCCGAATATGCAAAACTCCGCTCAAGTATTGGAGCTGAATCAACCACTATTCTTGATGATGAGCCTTTATAAATCTCTTCAATGTATTTAGTAAGCTCCCTGCATTTTTCCTTAACGCGTATGTGGTAGTCGTCCTGAAGAGGGGTGGTGTACCTTGCGAGGGTGTAGCCGTCTTCAGTTGCAGGTTTTTCTTCAGAATACGGGTAGGCAAGGGAGATTATTGTTCTGCAACCACTTAAGAGCTGTGACGGATCTTCCCTTATCTCCATGTTTCTCTTCATCCACAGCATGCCACCATTTCTGCCTGAGCTGACCCACCTCCTGTACTCATCAAAAAACAGGGGTTTTACCGGTCTTGAAAAACCTGTGGCAATAAAACCCAGCTCCATTGCCATGGTTCTTAGTCTCTCAATCATCTGATGCCCTTCTAAATAGGGATATCAAGGTCAAATGGGGTAAGGCTTTCATACCCCTGTTCTGTCACAAGAAATGTCTGTTCAAACTGCGCAGAGAGTGAATTGTCATCGGTTACAGCGGTCCATTTGTCTGGGAGGATATGCAGCTCCTTTTTACCAAGGTTTATCATGGGCTCAACTGTAAAGGTCATGCCCGGTATAAGCTTAAGCCCCTGCCCCTTTCTTCCGTAATGGGGTATCTGGGGCGCCTCATGAAAATCTATGCCCACTCCATGCCCGACAAAATCACGGACAACCGAGCAGCCCTGCGCCTCTGCATACTGCTGTATGGCCCATCCTATATCACCGATAGCATTCCCGGGCTTTATCATTATCATGCCGGCTTTAAGGCTTTCTCTTGCTACATTGACTATCTTTCTCGCCTTAGCCGAGACATTTCCCACAGGAAAGGTCATATTGGCATCCGCATAATAGCCGTTTAATATCGGGGTCACATCTATATTAACTATATCCCCCTCCGATAGCCTTCTTTCGCCTGGGATACCATGGCATATAACCTCATTGATGGAGATACAAACGCTCTTCGGGTAACCCCTGTAGTTTAATGGCGCAGGGATTGCCCCGTTTTTGATGGTATATTCATGGACAATTGTATTAATCTCATCAGTCTTCATGCCGGGCTTAATGTAACCCCTTACAAGCTCAAGGGTCTTTACAGCAAGCTTTCCTGCGAGTCTTATGGCCTCGATATCCTTCATGGTCTTTATCTTTATCCCGTATTTTTTATAGTAGAGGGCCTTTTGATCTTCGGGGTCTGACTGTTCCTTTTTCAGACAGCATTTTTTATATTTGAGCCCGCTCCCGCATGGACAGAAATCATTGCGACCTGTTCTCATAGATTTTACCTTTCAAATTGGTATACAGCTATTCCAAGGCAACCCGTTTATCATTATCAGAATAATTATGCAACTGAACATATGTTTTTACTCATTTCACTTTTAACTGCATTCTGATATAGATAAAAATGATTTTGATATAAATGGTTAATTCAGTAAGGCCCTATGGAAATAAAGCACTTAAAATTAAAAAAAACCAGTAAAAATAAAGAAACCCTCAACAGGGTGTCATATAACCTGGAAGAAAGGGTTAAGGAATTAAACTGCCTGTATAATATCTCCGAGCTGTTTGAAAAGCCGGGGACCAACCTTGATGACGTGCTTCAGGGGACAGTCAATACAATCCCTCCTGCCTGGCAGTACCCTGAGATCACCTGTGCCAGGATCATCCTTGGCAAACGCCGCTATATGAGCGCCAATTTTACAGAAACTGAATGGAGACTTTCAAAGGAGTTCGCAGCCGGTCAAAAAGAAAAAGGGCTTCTTGAAATATATTATTCCGAAGAAAGGCCTCGCTCTTTCCATGGCCCTTTTATCAGGGAAGAGGTAAAACTGGCTGAGGTAATAGCCGAAAAGATCAGTAAAATTGTTTTAACAAAACTGGCAGAGAAATCATTGAAGGAGAGCGAGGAGCTGTACAGAATCACTGCCCAGCATATAAGCGACGGATTAGCCCTTCTTCTAGGAGAAAAAATAATATTTGCAAACATGGCCTTTATTGAATTGTTCGGTCTCGGGGCACAGAAGAATCTGAAACCGGATACTATCAGTGATATTATTAAAAGCGGGGGTGTCCGGTTCGATGACAATATATTTTCATTCGATATCAGTGCCTCAGATGTTGAAAAAAAGTTCACCACCCGGTGTGTTACAGAAGATGGAAAAGAGTTCTGGATAGAGGGGGAGCGGGTTTCAATATGGTTCAATGGAAAAAGGAGCACCCTTATCACAGTAAGGGACTGCACGGAAAGGATAAACCGTGACAGGTCAATAAAAGAGGAGGCAGAGGCGCTAAGGCAGGAAAATATCCACCTGAGATCATCCATGAAGGAGCGTTACAGGTTCAGGGATATCATCGGTAAAAGCATTGCCATGCAGGAGGTATATGAGATCATACTCAAGGCGGCTGCAACGGACAATAACGTAACCATACTGGGTGAATCAGGTACAGGGAAAGAGCTGGTAGCAAAGGCTATCCATGATTTGAGTTCCAGGAATGAAAAGGAGTTTGTTACGGTCAACTGCGGCGCAATACCGGAAAACCTCCTTGAAAGTGAGTTTTTCGGACATAAAAAGGGGTCATTTACAGGTGCCTACTCTGATAAAATGGGATACCTTGATATTGCAGACGACGGCACCCTTTTCCTTGATGAACTGGGTGAACTCTCCCTCAATATGCAGATAAAATTATTACGCGCCATTGATGGCAGGGATTACATGCCTGTCGGAAGCAACAGGACTAAAAAGTCAAACTTCCGCGTTATCGCGGCTACCAACAGAAACCTCGCAGATCTTATTAAAAAAGGTGATATGAGGGAGGATTTTTTTTATCGCATCCATGTTATCCCGATAAACCTGCCGCCTTTAAGAGAGAGGCCGGAGGATATCCCAATCCTTGTTGACCACTTTCTTTCACTCTTCACCAACGGTGAAAAAAAACCGGTCATCCCTTCAAAGGTGATGGACTTAATGATGAATTATTCGTGGCCCGGGAATATCAGGGAATTACAGAATGTAATACGGCGGTATCTGAGTGT
>CAZSZQ010000203.1:0-6019 GCA_964610475.1 uncultured Desulfatiglans sp. | reverse complement strand
AATGAAACAAGCAGGCTTAACCGGATGGCCTCAAGCTCAAGGGGTGTTAAACTTAAAAAACCCATATTGACCTGTAAAACACTTTTTCATTTAATAACAATAAAACCATATTTAATAAAAATATCTTTTGCCTCAGGAGTTTTAAGCATCTCTATAAATTTAACTGCCACGCCGTTTTTTTCGCCTGCTATAATGGCCACAGAAAAGTTTATCGGCTGATGGCTCTCCTCAGGGAATACCCCTACAACCTTAACCTTGTCTGATATCTTTGCATCTGAGGCGTAAACTATGCCAAGGGGGGCCTCGCCTCGTTCCACAAGGGCCAAACCGGCCCGCACATCCTTTGCCCTGGCTATCCTGTTTTCAATACCCTGCCACATACCTAAGTTCGTTAGGGCCTCCTTAGCGTACTGGCCAACCGGGACATGATCAGGATCACCCGTAGAAAGAAGACCACCACCCAGATATTTTAGAAGACCCTGGCCTTTCGCCAGATCAATATGATCAATAGGACTTGTTACCGGGGCGATTAGCACAAGAACGTTGCTTAAAAAATTAAACCTGGTGCCAGGCTCAAGCAGTTTCCTTGTATCAAGATAATCCATCCATTCCTTATTTGCAGAAATAAAAATATCAGCGGGTGCCCCCTGTTCAATCTGTTTTGCCAGTGTGGAGGCTGATGCAAACGAAAAGATGACCTTCCCCATCTTTTGTTTTTCAAACAGGTCACCCGCCTCAGTCATGGCATTGGTTGTCCCGGCTGCCGCAAATACGGTCACCTTCTGCTCATCCTGCGCTGCAAAGGATACCGGGGAGATACCAACAAGCCAAATCAGCAGACACCAGATAGCAATAATAAATATCATTTCTTTTTTACAGCCCATGTCCTGCTCCTTTTTCATGCATCTTCAATACACTGTCTTTTATACAGTATTATTTATTTGACCAATTCATTTTGACAACATATGATTCCTGGTAAAGAAACTACAATCGTATTATTTAACTGTCAATTATATTTTATACCGGAACATACAAACAAAACAGATAAAGGATTTCAATAACTTAACTATTTTTCATGCCAAAAAGGCATTTGACAGGGAGTTTTTATGACTCAGCAGGGTAATACGATTATTTGCAACCTCAGACAATACCGGGTTAAAAAGAAGCTCTCACAGGATGAGCTGGCAAAGATAATAGGCGTAAAACGTCAGGCCATCTATGACATTGAATCAGGACGCTATCTGCCGAATACAGTTATTGCTCTTCAACTGGCCCGTATATTTGGTTGCCGTGTTGAAGACCTGTTTATACTGGATGAACCAGTGGATGTCCAGCCGGTGCATGTAATAAATGGTGATAACGCCCCTTCAACCCGGCTCTCCCTTGCAAAGGTCCGTGACCGGCTGGTTGGCATCCCGCTCAAGGGTTCAAGGTCTACATCTTTTGGCCTGAAAGCGGCTGATGGCCTGCTGGATAATGCGGGTGAAAAAACACAGATACTTCTTCCTGAACACCTGCTGAACAATACAATTATTCTTATGGGGTGTGACCCTGCCTTTGAAATCCTTGCAAATCATATCTCACGTATAGCGCCCGATTTTCGTGTCCACTGCCTTTTTGCATCAAGCCATGCATCCTTAAACGGCCTTGCAGAGGGTAATGCCCATATAGCAGGTACTCATCTTCACAATACCGGTGATGCTGAGGCCAATGTTCTCATTACCAATGAGAAACTTGGGGCAATGAAATGCCATATCTTCGGGTTTTCATTAATGGAGGAGGGGCTGATCGTGGCAAAGAATAACCCCCTTGGCATACGCAATGTGGCTGATCTTGCTCAACCCATGGTAAGGTTTGTGAACCGGGAGTCAGGTGCAGCCTTAAGGGTTCTGCTCGATGATGAATTAAAAAAGGCATGGATACCGGGTACAGCCATCAATGGTTATCAGAATGAGGTAACATCCCACCGTGATGGCGCAAACAGGGTCGCATGTAATGTGGCAGATGCCGCTTTAGGCTTAAGGGCAATTGCAGATTGCTATGACCTGGGCTTTGTCCCAATCAAATCTGTACGGTGTGACCTTGTTATCCCCGATGATATGATAAACCACCCCACAATAAAAATCCTAACCAATGCTCTGCAATCCCAGGCCTTAAGAAAAGAGATAGATTCCATCCCCGGATATGATGGCTCTGCAATGGGGAAAATTATCAACTGATACATATCCTGCTCCGTTATCCTGTAGCGGGGTAATTCATCTATTCAAATATTTATTTCTACAATTCTTTATTAAACCCGGATTTTGCAGTAGAAATCGTCGAGAGGATTGAAAAACCAAAGCGAAACGCGAAGTTGGAACGATTTTGACCCGGAAGCATATGCACAATATGGTGAGGCTCAAAATCGTGAAACGAACGTTACAGCAAGGTTTTTCAGTCCGCAGTAGATGGCTACTGCAAAATCCGGGTTAAATATTGTCTATCCAGAAAAAGACAAATTCTGGATGGAGCTTTCAGTCCCGCGACGCGGGATCAGCTAACTCTTTGGTTTGAAAGCCTTTTACTGAAGGCTGAACGCTAAAGGCGGACCGCTTGCCCGTACTCCATCATGCCGTGGCGTGACTGCGGAGGATGGAAATCTAAAAAACGCAAATTTCTGGATGAATACTAGATAAATATCATTATGGTTTGTTATCAGACCACATACAAACCTTTTTTAACCCGTCCTGAACTTTTTTTACAAAATAGACTTGACTATCCAAAACATGTTATGTTAATTCTGGCATATAACGTGTTAAGCGTACAAATTAAGTTTATAAAATAAGTAATAGCCATTAATATCCCTTCCCGGAAAAAGGTTTTTCTTATTTAAACCCGTCAATTGATTCGCGGATACACGGTAAAATGAAACCGGCCATATGGCATCATAAGGCCTGAAAATGGATATTTATCTGAAAAAGAGATGCGTTTAATTAATTAAAAGGGAGGAGTTTTAAATGAAATTCAGGTACAGAAAATTAGTAAATATTAGTGTGATTCTTACATCCCTTGCCCTTGCGCAATATGCAGCGGCTGGAGATGAGGAGGCAAAAGAGAATAAAGAATCAAAAAAACAGACCACACAGGCCCAGCAGGTAGAACCGATGACTGTGGTTGATAAACCGGTCTCCCTGCGGGAGGACCTTGATCCATCCAGTATTACAAACATGTACAGGATTGAAAAAAGCGCCCAGTTCGGCACAGAGATATTAAACAGTGAGGATATAAAAAATCTAAATCCCACCGATATTAATGATCTTCTTGAGCATACCTCCGGGTTCAATATTACCTATCAGGGCCGCAGAAACCCATTTTTTTACTCACAGAGAGGCGGCGGAAGCTTTACCTATATTATAGACGGTGCAGTGCTGCCTCCTTCAGTCAACCGCATCCTTTACAAGATCCCGGTGGATGCTATTGAAGAGATGCAGGTGGTCCGTGGTTCAACATCGCTTACGCTTGGTCCTTCTGTGCCTATAGGGGCATCAAGCTCCGGTTCGGGCGTGAATACCGGGTTTATTATCATCAGGACAAAACAACCCCAGAAGACCCAGGCCATTCTTTCCGGTTCTCTGGAAAAACATTCCGGAGGTCACCCAACTGCGAGCAATGAAAGTCTTTATGCCGGAACAAAGGGAGAGAAAAGCTCAGGTACCAGCGGGTATGTTGGCATACTCCTTTCAAATATGGATAAACCAAGCCTTGACTCCTGGTTTGACGGGAGGAGCGGGAAGGCCGGGATGGTCAATACCGGTTTCAGGGCCGGGAAATTCAACATGAATATAATGGGATACAGAGATTCAGGCAGTTTTGAGATGCAGAGGGGCACCTCTGATATGAAATGGTATTATGACTCCCTCAAGATAAAGATGCTTTCAACAGACATGGGTATGCAGTGGACTCCAAACCAGATAACCCTGCTGAATCTCTTCAAGGTGGATTATGATCAGCACGAGATGGTTGAGAGTTTTACAAATTCTAACAGTTCTTCCCGTGCCTATGAAGAAAGTACCGAGGGTATAGGGCTCAGACATAATGCACGTTTTGGCAATACCCTTGTACAGGTGGGTGGACAGATGTCCAAAAGCGATGGGTTTGGCCCGAATGCCAGCACAAATTACAATAAATACGACACATCTGTAAAGGGCTGGTCTGCATCAATAGAGCACACCTTACTGGACGGTAACCTTATTTTTGACGGAGGTTATCGTCAGGACATTAAACATATTGATAACTCAAGTACCAGTGCAGCAGCCGCCACCGCCAATAATAATGTAGACATGGCGCCTTCAAAGGTCTTAGCCCTTGGCGGACACTGGCAAATCTCAAACATCTACTCCCTGGACGGTCGCTATTTCAGTGGTGAACAGGGCACCACAGGGGATTTTGATATGAGGCTTGTGGGTGATGCCACCCCTCATCGTGAGAAACAGGATCGTTTCGAAGCAGCCATCTCTGCGGACTATGCAACATGGCTTAAGCCTGTGCTCACATATTTTGATATAGAGGCGGAAAACGCAAAATCTGCAACCTCAACTACCTATGTGCTTGATGGCGGCACCTATTATTATTACACCGAGGCTAACAACCTCCGAAAAGGACTTGAGCTGTTAGTCAAAGGGACTATCCTTAAAAATACCTCCTATAATATAAGCTGGACACACATGCTTGATAATGAGAGCACAAGAGAAGGCATCACAACCGATTCACTCGGAATAAGCAAGCCGGAAAATCTTTACTCCGCATCTGTTACTCACAGGTGGGCAGATTACAGGGCCAATGTATCAGTCAGGAAGATAGATTCCTGGTTTGACGCAGAGAGTAATACTACAGAACTCGGCGGATACACCCGGATAGATGCGAATATCCAGAGAGATTTCAGATGGAAAGAACTTCTTCTGGGCATTACCCTGTTCGGGCAGAATCTCACTAATAAAAAATATGCGACCACGGAAAGAGCAGGCTTCGGGCCATGGACAGACAGGGGCCGCAGTGTAGGTATTAAAGCTTCTATATCTTATTAAAATGCGGAGGCAACACACAATGAAGGTAATATACCCAAATCAAATAAACATAATATCAGGGACAGGGGGATGGTCGCTGATATTGCTAATTATCTCTATCATGCTGATTGCCTTATTCAGTTTTCCTATGGGCATTGCATCGGCCCGTGAAATAGTAGATATGGCAGGCCGCAAGGTAACTATACCCGATTCAATTAAAAAGGTTTATGTGCCGTCAGCCTATGGCTCTTATCTGGTATATACCATTGATCCTTCTATGCTGGTAAGCTTCAAGGGTTTTAATGGTGATGATAAACGATACATGAGTAAGGCCCTTGATGTCATTCCTGAGACAGACGATAAATCCGGTAAGGATAAGCAATCGAATTTAAAAAGTATTATTGCGGCAAAACCTGACCTTGTAATTATGTGGACAACTAAAAAAACCTCCCAAGCACAACCGGGAAGGATGTCTGAGACACTGGATCAGCTAAACCTCCCGGTTGTGTATGCTGTTGCTGAAACCTTCAATGATTATCCTGATATCTATCTGTTTCTGGGAAATGTGCTGGGGAGAGAGGAGCGGGCAAAAAGACTGAGCGACTATTTCAGAAAGACATTAACGGATATTAGAAATGTTGTTGAAAAAACATCTAAGTCAAAAAGACCGACCGTCTATTACGCTGAAAAGGATGATGGTCTGAGCACAGAATGCGATGACTCAATCCATGTGGAAGTGCTCAAATACACGGGCGATACAAACATACACCGCTGTCATACATCAGGCCACATGGGATTTGAAAAGATGACCCTTGAACAGATATCTAAATATGACCCGGATTTTATAATTGCCCAGAGCAGGGTGTTTTATGACAGTGTTGTAAAGGGAAAAGAGCCGGCGTGGCAGGAGGTCAGGGCAGTAAGAGAAGGGAAGGTTCATCTGATTCCAAAGTCACCTTTCAACTGGTTTGACCGGC
>CAZSZQ010000202.1:0-6087 GCA_964610475.1 uncultured Desulfatiglans sp. | reverse complement strand
GCTGAAAGATCCATCCAGAATTTGCTTCTTTCTGGATGAGCACTAAATAGATGTAATCAAGGTTTACGGTCTGTATAAAGCAACCTTAATCCTTAAAAATCAAAACCAATGCACGATTAGGTTCGGATATATTTTTTATGAAATGGAGAGAACCGGAACCCAAGGTTATATATGGTAATGCAATTTCTTAACCGGAAATTACTGAAGACCACTGAAAAATATGGTAATGAAAATGTATTTTAAGGAAAGAGAAACACACCGGAGCTTAATGGCCTATATGACGATACAATCTTTCGGCATGAAATCAGTGGGTGATAGCTATTACAGTATCCATATAAAATAACAAAGAGGCATGGTCTTAAAACCATGCTTCTTTGTCTGCTGAAAGGATAATAAAAAAAGCTAGTTTCCGCCAGGTCCGGGTGACGGTGGAACCGGATATCCGCTTCCGTCGGGTATACCGTCACCGGAATTTGGAGCCGGGCCAGGGCCGTTTCCTGCATTGGCAGGGCTGAATGCCAGAACCGTAAACATCGAAATAACCATAATTATAATAATCTTTTTCAATATATTCTCCTCTGGTTAAAAGTTATTTTAAAAGGGCCGGGATTTAAGCCCGGCCTGACTCAAACATTAATGTAACAATTGCTGACCAATGTATGCCGCTACTTACATGATCCGTCACGTTTCTGAATCCTGTCCCGTGTCATAATACCGATCCCGTTTTTTGCTGCGTTGCCTTTGTTTGTATTAAGACGGGATTGTGTTTGAGTCTTAGTCTTGTACTGTGTCTGGGTCTTTGTTATGACTCCTTTACCTGTCGATCCTGAGTATGCCTTTCCATTTGCACCCTTTCCTCCTGCAAAGGCCACCGGGGAAAATAAAAATACCGCTGCAGTTGAAATTACCAATAATTTTTTTAACATTTTGCACCTCCTCGCTTTATATAAGGCACATCATAATTATTTTTTATATGTATTCTGTGCCTGTTAAAAAGGTTTATCATGCATATATAACGTCAGAAGGTCAGAATGGTTACAGATAATTGATATAGTTAAACCTGCAGCTCTGCCGGAGGGACTTACGGAGTATGAAAATTCTATGATGATCCCAATACCTCAATCATAATACAAGTGTCAGCCCTTAGATAATGCTGTTATTTAATATTATTGTTTTACAAGAACAACAAAACCACAAGCCGGTATTACCACATTGAGACGGCCCTGATCGGAATTGATAATAGCACCATAATTTCCGATATTCTGTCCACCACATATGGCAGCATCACTGTTGAATACCTCCTTCCACCCTGCATTAGGGATACCCAATAAATCCTTCTCAATCACATATCCGTTGGCGAAGGGAGTATTATTGAAACTGGCAACTACAATGACTTGCTCATCTCCTTCCCATCGCTTGAAAGCGATAACTCTATTAGTATTCCAATGATGGAGGATGTCAATATTGTGACTCCGGATTGAGTCAAACCGGCGTCTGAGAGTGATAAGTTCTTTATAAAAACGGTAGAGGGTCTTTCCATTTCCATTTCGTTCCCCAAGGATGTCTTCGCGGTTATTAATATAATTGTCGTATGTATATTTTTTCTGAGCTCCTATCTCTTCACCCATAAAGAACATTGGCGTGCCTGCTGAGAGCATCGACATTCCAAAGCAAGTACGAGATCTTGCCTCAGCCCAGATACGTGTGGTATTAACAAGAGGAGCATAATTAACAGCTACAACAATTGTCCGTGCAGTGCCTTTAGAGTTGCCTGCTTCATCATGGGATTCATGAAAGACGACTTGTCTGTATTGGCTGTTGTAAAGAGAGCTTGAGAAGCAGTCCATATTGATTGGCTCATTCCCCCCGAATCCCGTTCGTTTCAGGAGACGTGCCCGGTCACCTGCCATATCAGAATCACCGATCAAACTGTGATAGAATGCCACTTCCCATTTAGCATCGAAGCCCAGCCCTCCCTGAGCCGGCATTTTGGTTACAGCATCCCATCCGGTGTGGTCTTCAGCGATTAACATTACCGTGGGTCGAATCATGTGTAGAGTGCGGCTCCATTCCCGGAGAAACTTTTGACCGAAGATATTTGCACTACCAACTCTATTGTCACGATGGATAGCCTGAGTCAAATCTACACGCAGTCCGTCCACATGCATTTCCTCAATCAGAAAGGTAGCACTACTGATGAATTGTTGGCGCACGACTTCTTCCCAGAACCTGGGTGTATAGCCCGTGGAGCCATTATCGAGATAGCCACCGTTTGGAGATGTATAATTGGAAGGATCTCCCTCATACCAGTAATAGATATTTTGTTCAGGAGCGGTCGAATCATATTGCCATTCAGCCCGCTCTGCAATAGGGTCGTAGTGGTTGTAAACCACGTCCTGAATGACTGCAATACCTCGCCGATGGCATTCCCGAATGAAATGGCGGTATTTATCACGGCCACCAGCGCTGGTCTCGATGCAGAGATGATGGCTGTCGCCATAACCCCAGCCTTTATCTCCTTTGAATTCAGCCATGGGTAACAATTCAACGGCATTCACACCAAGATCAACTATGTGATCAAGAAAATTTATCGCATCTCCCAAATCGCCAGGGCCGGCTTTACCTAATCCCAGTGAGCCAACATGTAATTCGTAAATGATAAGGTCTTCGATACGAGAGGGCACTGACAATCCGGGCGAGAATTCCGTTGCCCAGAATTCTTCCGCAGGGATTAGATCAACTTTTTCCCCCTGTGGTGTGGAATCAAAACCACGGCGAACCATATCTGGATCAATCACAACACTGCAACTCACCGTCCCATCTAATGTGTCTACCGGACCTGGCCAAGCCATCCCATTGGGATCAATGTCGCCTCTGCCAATTTGACTGCGCGAAAAAATATCAGTCCGATAGACAGTATTATCTTGAGCATTAAGTATACGATACATATAAGGTAAACTCATAAAACTTTCAAAACTCCCTTTAGGCCCTCCTACCCAAATATCATTCGATATCTGGGAAAGCTCAATGACCGGTTTTTCAGGATCAATTCCGGAGTGATCATTTGCAATGTAACCAATATTCGGGATTCCGAAGACCACTTCGACTTTTTGCGCGTTAGGAGCCCAAACGGCAAATTGGAGTTTGGGTGTTTGATTTTTTGCTTCAAAGTGTTTGTTGGCCCCAAGATGACGGCAGTAGGTGAAATAGTAGCGTTCCATCTGGGATTCACCTGCCTCGCCATTCAGTCGAAAGTCCCTATGACGCTCAACGGAATTAACATCTTTTATTTCAGTCGGAATACCCCAGAAATCGCTACCCTGCGGCCCGTCCAGGATCACGCCCCACTTGAATGTCTTGTCCTTATCAGCAAGGTCTAGTGAGACCGTACCACTGAAGATCGGGCATCCGTCTTCCCCAATATCTTCTGCCATAAGAGATTCTTTCCAGTTATCAGAATATTTGCCGTTACCATCCCAACTACCGCATAAACGGGCGTTACGAAAAATTCTCCTCTTAATCCCGGTGATGAATTGAAATTCTACAAGGATTTTTGCCATGATGATTTTTCTCCTTCCTTACAATTATTATATCTCACTAAAAAACTGCACCATTAAAATTATAAAAATACTCAACGTGGGATGTTGTGTTTTTTAAGAGAGCAATGGAAAAAATGACTGCAATAATGTCTAATTAGTTTTATTTTAAGTCTGCAACTCATTATAACTAATAAAATATTATTCAACAGTTCTAGCTGGTTTAACATTTCAGATGATATTCAAGATGTCATTCTAATGAACAAGAAATAGTAAGTGGAGAGTCATGTAGATAAAAAGAGTATTGATCGCGGCTAATAATATTAATCCATTGAGATGTTATTATTAGTCTCAGCTTGTTAAAATCGATCGTATCAGGAAATGGAAAGAAGATTTCGTGTTTTAATTAATTTTTATTTTACCCCCTTAACATAAATATTTCAAATGAAAAATTAAAATGAGCCTCTATTTAATTTATACAGAATGCTGGTTTATTATTTAATTTCCAGTATGTTTTATGGCAGATACTTTTCCAGCAAATCCATTGTCATAATGCAGTTCATATGATCCTGTATCAAGCGGGGCGTCCATCAGGAACAAAGAAACTTGATATACAAAGAATGATCTGGTAGCGAAGGTTGACATTATGCCAAGACAATCCAGATCAGACGCCCCTGGGGTATTACACCATGTAATGATCCGGGGGATAGAAAAAACAAAGATATTTACAGGCAATAAAGATCCACATTCCTTCTAATAGAATTGGATTTTATTTTTCAGTCAGTGAAAATACGCGTTCGGATCTTGGCTCACCGCATCCGATGCACTCAGCATCATACCAGCTCATGGGCAGGCCGCACTTTGGACAACGCCAGCGCTCTTCTTCGTATTTAACCCATTCTTCAACACCCATCTCACGAATCTTCTTAAGGTTCGGAAGATATTCATTACGGTGGAAATAGTTGCCCATATTTATTAAACCCATAATACGATTGCAGGGTAATTCATTACAGTGGGAACAACGGGAATTATCCTGTGTCTCCAGCGCGTGCAGCCTTATATTACACATCTGGCAATGTCCGGCGAGTGTGCCGCCGCTGAGGCAGCCGTCACAATGAAGGCCTTTCATCCAGTTTGAAGGAGGAATACCCTTTACTGGTTTTGCAGGGGCGGATGAAGAGATCTGCTGCCGTTTGATTTTTATCTGCTCATCCTCACCATGTGTAGCCAGGTAAGCAGGGCAGGCCCCGCAGTATGTCCCGCATGCACCAGCCAGATGTACTTTACCGTTAACCTCTTTGATTTTACCCTCTTTCTCTTCTGAGGCAGACAGATTATCCAGTGGAAAACATGCATAGCAGACAGCTGCACCTGCTACCCCCTTAACGAACCTTCTTCTGGTTATTTGCTTATTAATATAAGAATCCATATTCGCTCCTTATAGAAGTTGTGTTGCTTCGCTTAACCAAACTGCCTTTCTATATTATTACCGCTTCAAATCCGCCAGAGGCGGACAAGATATCACGAATTAACTTGATTGTCTCTCCTGCTGATAATTTCAGCAACCCATCCGCACACCCTGCTGATCTTTTCGGTGCATTTTTGTCTTGCCTCAGGTGAATCTTTAAATGATTGAAACTGTGCAGGGTCCCGGAAGTCAAAACCGGTGAGTTCGCAACAGTTTGTTGTATGGTACTCATTCATGAAACAATCTATGAGTTCCATTGCCGGATCGGTTGATTCTGCATTTACCTCAGAGCCATCCTTCTGTTTACGCGGGCCATACTTAACGCCAAGAACGATCAACCCCCCGGATATTGCACCGCAGGTCAGACAACGTTTTGAACCGCCTGCAAAGAAGGAGGCTGCCATTAAGACCAACTCATCCGATATACCTAGGATCTCCATAATTGTTCCTGCTACAACCTGCGCACATCCATGGAATTCCGCGCCATATACAGCTGACAGCTCTTCGGCAATTTTTTTAAACTGTTCCGGGTATTTAGTGATTCTCATTTCTGCCATAAAAACATCTCCTGAACCTATCCGGAATTGATATGAGCATTTAATAATAAAGTCAACCCTATTTCAGCCAATTGGTCTGTTTTTTCAAACAAATAAAACCAGCGGAGCAGTTCCTCTTTCTTATAATATGGATGTTATAAAAACCTGTATCTGTAATTTTAGCATTAATTATGAAAAGTAAAGATTTTAAATCTGATTGGTTCATTCTTGACATACAAGACAAGGCTCTCCTAAATTCACAGGTAAAAAAAAATTAATTTTTTAGACCCAAAAACATTCCTGAATTGTTATATTACCGGAAACGTTTTTCAGCCTACTAATAGGACCGTATCTATGGAAGACAAGCTGCTGGTGTATCGATGCAAGCGCGGGAGCGAAGAAGCTCTTGCGCGGATATACAACAAGTATAAAAGAAACCTGCTTTTGCTGGCCATGTCCCTGCTCAATGACTGGACGGCTTCAGAAGACGTCGTGCACGATGTATTCGTGACCTTTGTCAGAAGGCTGGATGATTTTAAGCTTACCG
>CAZSZQ010000201.1:0-6122 GCA_964610475.1 uncultured Desulfatiglans sp. | reverse complement strand
GCCCCTAATTGCTTTTTTCATAGGGCTGAAAGGTATGAAGATCTGGAAACACCGAGTAGTGTTTTTGATTGAAGGTGCATAATCTTATATTCAGTGTTACAGCCATTTGTCCTATTAATGCATCAAGAATTCCTAATCCGTGGCTGAGATAACAATTTGAAAAAACTGTTAATGCTTCATTACATGTTGATGCAGAAGGCCAGGCCACTTCATATACACTCAATATGTCCGTCAATTCCCTAAGTTCTGTTTT
Source organism: uncultured Desulfatiglans sp. (assembly GCA_964610475.1). Classification (GTDB taxonomy): domain Bacteria; phylum Desulfobacterota; class DSM-4660; order Desulfatiglandales; family HGW-15; genus JAAZBV01. Next base: position 5,869 of record CAZSZQ010000201.1, on the reverse strand, counting down.
ATCTCTGCACCCCTGAATAAGTTCCATTGCTACGAACCCCGGCAAAATTATCTCCTCAGAACCAAGAGACTCAAGCCATTCCACGGCAGGAGGATAATGACGAAGTAGGTCTATCATGATATCTGTATCAAACAGGATCATATTCTCCCCCTGCGATTTTGGGCTTGTTCACGAAGCTGTCGTGCATAGGCTGCGCTGTCAATGATATCTTTACGATCTTTCCAAAGCCCTATAAGCCCGGAACCCTGCAATCGGTCGGATGTTATATAACCTTTCCCTGAAATGTCTTTTGGTTCTGTCAGGAATATCAATTCAACATGCTGACCTTTTTTGAATGGCAATCCTTTCATTATTATCTCGCCATCCTTTTCAATAACTTTCTCAACACGAATCGCTTCCATAATATTACACCCCCCCTATAAAATTTAATTGGTCTTAAGGGTTTAATCCTTTCAAAATTATTATAAAAATAATGAGATGCGGATTAATAATTTGCTTAATAGTTTTACAGAAAACTGTTTATTTTGCAAGGCTAATATCCAGTTGCTTTAAAAGCGGATTTTATTTGAAGAGCAGGAAGAGATTACTTTATAGGATAAAGTGCATTCAGCAACAGAAGGATGTTTCGCAGGGTATCATCAGACAATTTTTTTAGAATACTCTGAATGCGTTTTTCAATTTCGTTACGATTAAATGTTTCCTGCTCAAACCTGAAAAGTTCAAAAATTTCAACTCCCAGGGCGTTTGATATCTTTACCAGAATGTTAAATGAAGGGTTTTGCTGGCCTCGTTCTATTTCACCGATAAACTTATAATTCACATCCGCCTGATTTCCAAGCTCCTGCTGAGTCCAGCCTTTTATGGTTCTTAAGGCCCTTATTCGACGGCCTAAAAGAACTTCCTCTTTTTCTTTTGATTTTTCCATGATGCCCAATATACATGGCTAATTTTCCATTATAAACCTGCTATAGTCAGCAATTAGCCTTGACAAGATTGATATACAGGGTATTATTCGGAAGATTGCCATTAACAGCCATCTAAATAAATATTTGAAAAGAAATGTTTTATGATTTTTTGATGGGTATCTGTACTCGTATATGAAAATTATAAATCATAATTTTCGATTCATTATAGGCAATAATTGAAAGCAGTAATGGGTTCGCCAGCAGAAGAAGCCCTACTATCTTTTTATGTTAAAACAAGCAATAGGCAAAACGCATAAAGCTATAAAATTAATACCATACTGGGTGCCTATGGTACCAATCTGGTTATTTTTCAGAGTAGCATGTTTAGGCCGTATTGAAGGTCATAATAATATAAAGGGGCTTAAAGAAAAAGGGTTTGTCATAGCCTCAAATCATGTGTCTTATCTGGATTAATTAATCCTTCATATTTATTTTCTTTTCGTTCATCAAATAAAAATTACCTTTTTTGCCAAAGATAAGGTGCTTAACCATCCGGTTTGGGGAAAAGTCGTGGCAGGTGGCAACTGCATACATGTCAACCAAAGAGGTGTTTTAAACAATAATGACACCCGCAGGTTACTCAAATCAAAATATTTTGCCATATTCCCTGAAGGGACGCGTTCTCCTACAGGCAAGCTACTGAGAGGTAAAACCGGTGTTGCAAAACTTGCCTTACAGACAGGGCTTCCTATCATCCCTTGCGGTTTAATTGGTTTTTACAATTGCTGGCCCAGGCAAAGGAAACTGCCGAGGATAAGGAGGTTAAAGGTTGTATTTGGAAAACCATATTACCCTCAAGCAAATGAACTCAACCCTAAAACTTTAAAAGTGAAAACAAACAGAATTATGCTTCAGATCGCACAATTGACAGGGCAGTTCTATAATTATGGAACCTAAAAGCAGATTCGATTTTTCATATTTCGACGAGATACTTTCAAAAGGATTAAAACTAGCGATATTCGATGTTGAAGGCACTCTCGTAAATTCCAAAGTCACAGACTACTATGTTTATATAAAGAAAAAGAAAACAACCTCGGCTCTCTTACACAAAATATGGAAATTGAAAACCTTCCTGATTTTTGGTCTTTATTGGTTATGCTTGGATAAAATAGATAGATCTTTATTTCAGTGTAGTTTTTATAAAAAACTATCAAGAATCTCCTTCGATGAACTTTCATATTATGGAAAGCATTATTTTGAGGAATATTTAAACAATCGTTTTATCCTTTACACCCATGACCTGCTTTTTTACCTTAAGAATAAAGGTATAGAGGTAATTTTGCTATCGACTGCAATAGACCCCGTCATTAAACAATTGGCAGACTATTTTAGCACGCCTTATACTTGTATCAGGGTTCGCTCCGATCAAGACAATTATATTGATGTATTGCACATCAAAGATTTCAAGATACACTTTATTTCACAATTCGAAGCAGAAACTATGATGGTAATTGCTGATTCAAAACATGATTTAGAAATCCTGAGATATTCAAGGTATCCTGTTATTGTGGCTAAAAAAGAAAGAAATGGATGCATCAAATTCAGGGGAAATTAGTTATTAATGATAGCCTTGAGAATATTTGACAATATCTCTATCTGGGGGTTATGTGCCTACATCTGTTGAGAATATGCTGTACTTGAATAAAAAACTGGCTGAATGTAAAATGCCCTATTCTACAGAGACTCTAAATCGCCATATTGAATTAACAGACAGGTATACGAAAAAAGTTTTACGGTTAAAGGAGGCAACCTTTTATGCCCAAGATCAGGCCAAGCGGCGGCTACAGGTCTACCGCAAGTTTCCAGACAGCTACTATTATCTATGATGCCACATACTGGTTTTGCGAGAAGTTCCTCAACCCTCACAGCCGTATGGCAGATCAGATGGTTCAGGCGGCGCGTTCTGGAAGGCAGAATATTGCTGAGGGCAGCAGGGCTGCTGCTACATCTTCGCAAACAGAATTGCGCCTTCTTAATGTGGCACGCGCCAGCCTGGAGGAGCTGCTGCTTGACTTTGAGGACTTTCTGCGCCACCGCCATAAAACCCAATGGCCCCCTGATTCATCTGAGGCGCAGGCGGTTCGCATGGTGCCGGGGAAATTTAAAAAGGACCGGACGGATCAGACTCATCTGACGGATCTGACCGATCAGGAGCGCTGGGCCATTTATGCTCCCTGGCTTGAGCACAGTGACCCAGCTATCCGCTCGAATGCCGTTATTTGCCTGATCAATCAGGCGAATTTTCTGTTGGACCAGCAGATTGCAGCCCTTGAAAAGGGCTTTGTGGAGGAAGGCGGTTACAGCGAACAGCTTGCCGTTAAGCGGCTCGCCTTTAGAGCCAAGAAAAAGGCCGATCAGCCGGATCAGACTGAGCCGACCGATCCGGCTGATCTGACGCCCCCTTGTCCGAAGTGCGGCAAGGCCATGGTGGTAAGGATTGCCAAAAGCGGTAAAAATGCAGGCAGCCAGTTCTGGGGCTGCTCCGATTACCCGGCATGTAAAGGGGTTGTAAAATTATAACGCCTGCAAAGTTTTTGTGTTAATAACACCCTGTTTCTGGTAAATATCCACATAGTCTGTTATAAGAAATTTTCGAAAAGGGAGTCGAATATGAAACTGGAATTTATTGAGGCGCGCGACCTGCCTGATGCATGGTTTCAATGCGTGTACCGGATACTTGAGGCGGGAAGGGAATACATTATAGAAAGGGGCAGCTTCAAGGGCCAGAAGCGTCTTGAGTATGATTATATAACTGTGCACATAAAACATCCGGGGGTGCGTCCCCTCATACCTGATATCCCGCCGGGCCTCGGTATACCAAACCCTGTTGCAGATGGGTACTTAGAGGAATATCTCCCCTATCTCATGACCTCGGCCAAAAAGCCTGGAGAGGAATACACCTACGGTCAGTACCTTGAAAAACAGATCGAAGAGGTGATCCGCATGTACAGGGAGGATGGCCACGGAACAAACCAGGCATACATGACCGTTGGCACGCCTGATGCCATTTTTCTTAATGACCCTCCGTGTTTACGAGGTATAGATACCCGAATAAGGGACAATAAGCTCCATTTTATTATATATTTCAGGTCATGGGATCTGTGGAACGGTTTCCCGGCAAATCTTGGGGGCCTCCAGCTCTTAAAGGAGTATATGGCATCATGCATAGGCGTTGCTGACGGAGAAATAATAGCCGCAAGTAAAGGACTTCACCTATATGATTACGTATGGGAACTTGCAAAATGCCGGACAATGAAGGAAGGTAAGTAGTTTTCAAATGAAGACGGATCTGAAATCCCTTTCTGCCTCTGAGACCACAGAATGGGTAAAGGCGCTTGGCCTTGAAACCTACAGGGCGAACCAGATAAGACAGTGGCTCTTTAAAAGGATGGCGATCTCCTTTGATGAAATGACAAACATCTCTGTTTCCATCAGGGAGATATTAAAGGAAAAGGCATTTATTACCAGTATCGAGAAGGTAAAAACGCTCATTTCGGAGGATACTACAGAGAAATACCTGTTTAGACTCCACGATGGTAATTTAATAGAGTCGGTTCTCATACCTGAAAAGGATCACCTCACCCTGTGCATATCATCCCAGGCAGGGTGTGCCATGGGGTGCACCTTCTGCCATACAGCTAAACAGGGGCTTAAAAGAAATCTCACAGCAGGGGAAATAATCGAACAGGTGATTGAGGCCCAGAGGACGATTCCCGAACCAGACAAACTCACAAACATCGTGCTTATGGGTATGGGAGAACCCCTGGTAAATTATGATGCAGTCATAACTGCAATGAATAACATGATAGATGATAATACCCTTAATTTTTCACGCAGAAAGGTTACCCTCTCTACCTCAGGTATTGTGCCCAATATAAAAAGGCTAGGAAAGGATTCCCCTGTTAACCTTGCAGTATCGCTCAATGCAGGGGATGATGAGACCAGAAACCGTATTATGCCCGTCAATAAAACATATAACTTGAAATGCCTTATTGCTGCCTGTAAAGAGTTCCCCCTTCCCAACCGTAGGATGATAACCTTTGAGTATATTATGATTAAAGGTGTAAACGACAGGGATGAGGATGCCCTTAAGGTGGCAAAACTGTTGCGGGGTGTAAGGGCAAAGATTAACCTTATACCCCTTAATCCCGGCCCTGACCCTGATGTGTGCGCACCCTCATGGGATGATATGGTAAGGTTTCAGGATATACTTGCTGAGAATCAATACACAGTGATTATAAGAAAAAGCAAGGGGCAGGATATATTAGCAGCCTGCGGTCAGTTGAGCGGTTCGGTTCGGTTACCCTAATTTTAACTTGCTTTTAAAATTCAATATGTTAAGGTACGCAGCCTGTTATCAGGCTTTATAAATATTGAAAGGAAAATTAGCTAATGATCAAACTTGATTTTTCAAAGGGGAATGGATTGATTCCGGCCATTGCCCAGGATTATAAGACAAGCAAGGTGCTTATGGTCGCCTTTATAAATGAGGAATCCTGGGAAAAGAGCCTTGAGACAGGAGAGGTGCATTACTGGAGCAGATCAAGAAGTGAACTCTGGCACAAGGGCAAGACCTCAGGTAATGTCCAGAAGATAAAAGAGATATATGTTGACTGTGATAATGACACGGTTCTCTTCAAGGTAGAACAGGTAGGGCATGCAGCATGTCATACAGGCCGTGAGACCTGCTTTTATCAGAAGGTGGCTCTCAATGGTGAAGTGGCTATTGTTGGAGAAATAATATTCGACCCTGAAAAGGTTTATGGGAAAAATAAATAGAGGTAAAACATGAAAAAACTAAAACTGGGCATCCCAAAGGGGAGCCTTCAGAATTCAACATTGAGCCTGTTTGAAAAATCAGGCTGGAAAATAAATGTAGATGGCAGGAGTTATTTCCCTGACAT
>CAZSZQ010000200.1:0-6146 GCA_964610475.1 uncultured Desulfatiglans sp. | reverse complement strand
GTAATGTACAGGGTACCAGGCGCAATATGGCGATAGTATCAATAATAGCAATCATAGCGGGTTTTCTGATTGCATTACTAACAGCCTCTACCATAGTAAAGCCCATAACGAAGGCAACGGCATTTGCAGAAGAGATGTCACGCGGTAATTTCACAAACAGGCTTCAAGTAAAACAGAAAGATGAGATAGGTCTTTTGTCTGATGCATTGAATACCATGGTGGATAATCTGGGAAGGATGTTCCGTGAAATAATCAATGGTTCATTTACATTAAGCGCCTCATCGGAAAACCTGAGTGCAATCTCCAGAAATATGAAGCAGGAGGCAGAGCAGACCTCCATTCGCGCAAGCACTGTATCTGCCGCCGGGGAAATGATGAGCTACAACATGAGCCAGGTGACCTCTGAAAGCGAGCAGACTGCAAGTAATGTCAATATGGTTGCTGCTGCGGCTGAAGAGATGAGTGCAACAATAAATGAAATAGCCCAGAATACGGAAAAGGCACGTATAATTACTGATAATGCGGTTTCCCAGACCAGGGATACATCTTTAAAAGTTGATAAGCTGGGAGAAGCGGCGGAGTCTATCAATAAGGTTACTGAAGCTATAAATGATATATCTGAACAAACCAATCTTCTGGCACTTAATGCCACAATCGAGGCAGCCAGGGCCGGAGAAGCCGGTAAAGGTTTCGCTGTTGTGGCCAATGAAATCAAAGAACTTGCAAAACAGACTGCTCTCGCCACAGCAGAAATCAAAGAAAAGGTATCAGGCATTCAGTATTCAACAAGAGAAACAATAAGCCGGATTAAGGATATTTCTGAAACAAACAGAGAAGTACATGAAATCGTAACAGCTATAGCGAGCGCTGTTGAAGAACAATCGGCATCCACCGGGGAGATTGCAAGAAATATTGCCCAGGCATCTGAAGGGATCAGGAATGTGAATGAAAATGTATCACAGAGCTACATTGTTGCCAGTGATATTTCAGCAGAGATAGCCGGCGTTCACAAGTCATCTGACGAAATGAAGACATCGAGCTCACAGGTCGATATAAATTCTGATGATCTTCAGAAAATAGTAAAACGTCTTTCAGGGATAATGGGGCGGTTTACGCTTCCCGCCTCACGTTTTGACATCGGGAAAGTAAAATCTACACATTATAAATGGAGATCAAAATTAGAGGCAATGCTTCATGGCAAAGAGACATTAGCCATGGAAGAGTTGAGAGATCCGCATGTCTGCGATTTTGGCAAATGGTATTATGGGCCCGAAGGGCAGAAGCTCAGCGACATACCTCTTTACAAGGATCTGGGCCGTTACCATGAAAAGATACATGCAATTGCAAAGGAACTGATTGAAACCTCCCAAAAAGGTGATAATGAAAAAAGAGCCGCCCTTATGACAGATTTTGAAGCTGCAAGGGGCAGGATGCTTGAGACTCTTAATGATATTTATTTAATCTAGCCCGCATAAAAGGAGAAGCCTCCTTTTAAGATAAAATCTGGCTAAATGCTATCTTATCGAGGAGGCTTCCCGTCCTAATAGCCCTTATCGATATCATATCTTACAGGCTATTTATATAAATCTGATTATCCCTGAAGAATCATAAATCCACATTAAAAAATATCTGAGCCGGCAGGTAATTAAAAGGTACAGGAAGAAGAACATCAACGAGCAGGAATAGTGTGAGGAAATGTAGAAGCTGCCGGTATAAAATAAAACAGCCGGAAATCTAATTTTTTTTAAATAAAAAAGCAAGAAAAAAATTTTAATTCTGTTTTTTGTTATTTTTAATAAAACATATGGATGCGAAAATATTTTCATTGACACTTTAACCTTATTCTATGAAAGTGAACTTCTCAGTTCATAATTATCCGGGGGTATAGTATCATAATATTTTTTCTTAACTTTTAAGAGTGGTTTAGCTGTAACATATCCGTTGAATCATTAAAACGATAAGCCGGATTTATTGTTGCAGCAGGAATATATATCTTCATAATTTTATAAGGAGAATAAGTATGCCAGATTCTGAAAAATCCAAAGGCAAAGGGAAAGAGATAGGCCGGCGAGAGTTTCTTGTAGGCAGTAGTGCTGCCATTGCTGCCGGTACGCTGTTTGCGGGTATTCCGTCTGCCTCAGAGGCAGCAGCCAATACCCAGACCTATCCAAAATCAAAGGGATACATCGTTTATGACAGCAGGTTGTGCTTAGGCTGTCAGAGCTGTATGTTTGCCTGTTCTCTCACTCATGAAGGAGTTGCGAATCCTTCTCTTTCCAGGATACAGATCATCCGGGATGCACCATCTTTCACCAAGTATCCCTATGATGTTGTTATGTCCGTATGCAGGCAATGCGTTACTCCACTTTGTGTGCATATGTGCCCCACAGGCGCATGCCATGTGGATGAAGCAAACGGTAACATCAGGAGGATCGATCAGGATAAATGCATAGGCTGCAAGCAATGCATACAGGCCTGTCCACAGAGACCGCACCGTACCATCTGGAATCCTGTAAAAAAGAAATCTGCCAAATGTGATCTTTGCGAGGGCGCCCCTTTCTGGAATGAAAAAGGCGGGCCGGAAGGGAAACAGGCATGCGTAGAGACCTGTCCGGTCAAAGCCCTTAAACTGGTAACAGAGGCCCCGTCCCAGACCGATATTAACGGGTATGATATAAACCTCGCACCTCCACCGGCTAAAATGAATATGCAGGGTTTTGGAATGCCTAAAACAGAGCCAGAAAAAGCGGCTGAGAAAGGAGGAGAATAAACATGGCGAACGGATATGCAGGAAAGATACTTAAAGTAAATCTGACTAGTAAAGAGATCAGTACTATTGACACAGCAAAATATGAAGAGTTCGGGGGCGGTGTTGGTATCGGAGCGGCAATATTCTGGGACATTGCTGTTGTTCCCGGTGATTGGGATATGCAGGACGCATTCGACCCGCGTAATGTGATATCCCTGATGTCCGGGCCACTTGCGGCTACCAGCGTACCGGGAGCGGGCAGAACGAGCGTATGCGGAATTGCGCCCGAGACCTACCCTGCCGCTTTATTTCACAGGACGAGCTTCGGAGGAAGATTCGCCACAATGCTTAAACTGGCCGGATGGGACGGTGTTGTTTTGCATGGAAAGGCAGACAAACCGGTATGGATTAATATCATTAATGACAAAGTAACCATAGAGGACGCTTCCCGGTTATGGGGACTGGACACCTATGAGACCCAGGATGAGATAACAGAAGCGGTTTCAGGGCGTACAAGGTTCGGAGAGGAATGGAAGGAAATAGAAACGGATTATACAACAGCTATGCCGCAAATTGTCTGTATAGGTCCGGTCGGGGAATCCATGACCAAGGTTGCGGCCCTTATACACGGCAGCGGCATCAGTGCCCGTACCGGCGGATTCGGCGGGGTTTTCGGTTCCAAAAATCTTAAGGCTGTAAGTGTAATCGGTACCGGAGCTATAGAGGTTGCAGATCCTGCTGGAGTTGTGGATACAAGGTTATGGCACATAAAAAATTTCCCAAGGATTATGTCCGCACAACCCGGCACATCGGCATGTATGCCTTGTGTTAATAACGACCGTAGACGCAATTCATATTATGGCGGCGAAGCTATGTGCGCCGATGAATACTGGTATATGGGTAAACAGGAACCAGGGTCGTTTAATAGGGGTGACCGGAGTCCCCTTATGCGTGGTGCAAGTATTGCAATGAAATGGGGAATCTGTACTTGGGCGACAAAATTCGGCGGTGCAATAACACTGCCTGTTAAAGAAGCCCCTCCTGCATACAAAGGTATGGTGCCAATGGAACCGGGCATAGGCTGGTATATCAAGTATCTTTATGAAATCGGCGTACTCGGTCCCGGTAAAAAAATAGAATCCTACCCTCTCCCCATGGATCAATGGGATACGCTCAAATTCCGGGAGACCTTCTGCGACGCTATTGCCCGCAGGGTTGGCATCGGCGCTGATCTTGCGGATGGCTTTCTTGAGGCGGTTCATAAATGGGGAAGGTTTGAAGAGGATATGAACAACGGCACATTGAGACTACCTGCATGGGGGGCAAGCTGGCATCATACACTTCCCGGTGTTGACTGGGCCTACAGCTATATACTCATGTCAGGCGACCCGGTATGGCATGGCTTCTTCAACTTGAACGGCGGAGGCGGGTTCGGCGGCCCTGCAAGATATACCGCCGAAGAACTGGTCAATATGATGGCAAAAAAGGTTGTTCCGTATGATGGAGATCCGGTCATTTTCAGCAATTCATGGAAAGGTGACGATGCATTCAAGACCGGTATCTATTCGCCCTACAAGGCGAAAATGGTGGCGTGGGCAAGGCGTTTTGCGGGATTCTACAATGAAGGAATGTCTATCTGTGAGATGCTCCTGCCTGTATTTATGAGCAGCGGTCCTGGAGATCTTGCCGGCCCGAGTCCAGAACTTGAATACAGATATTACAAGGCGGTAACGGGCAGCAAAAACACCTTTGCCGATACAATGGAGATTGGCAGAAAGATCTGGAACATGGAAAGGGCCATAAGGGTAATGGCAGGACGGCACCGCGATCAGGAAAAATTTGCGCCATTTATGCATATGCCCGGTGCAACCTTCCCTATAGGCGGGGACAGACCAGTTTACCTGAAGGGCAAATGGAGCTTTGAAAACCAGAATGATCTGTACCTCGACAGAGAGGGTGTCGAACAGTTCAAAACCCATTTCTACAAACTTGAAGGCTGGGACACCAAAACCGGGTGGCCCACCAAAAAGACACTGGAAAAATTGGGCATGAAAAAGGTTGCAGATGTAATGGCAGGTAAAGGAAAGCTTGGTGCATGATTGTAAGATTAGTAACCACGAAATACACGAAACATACTAAAGATTTTATTCTCAAAAAAATAAATTCTTTATTTCGTGTATTTCGTGTGGTTCGTGGTTGAAACCCAAATATAAGGAAAAACAACCATTGCCTCTGGATACATGTCTTTTCTAAATATCTTTCTTGTTGTTATCTTTTTTTTGATATAAAGAATTCTATTGACCGGATATCATTTCATATGTTAACTGTAACATAACTTTAAAATACAGGGACGTCTAAATTGGATTCATTTGATACTTTACTTGAAGGTTCTGCAAAGGCGCACGGGCACCTATGCCCTGGTCAGGTTGTTGGTGTGCGTATGGCCATGCTCGGGTGCAGGCTCATAGGGCTTGATAATCCCCAAAGGCTGGATCAGCTTAAAAAACTTATTGTTTATGTTGAGATGGACCGGTGCACTGCAGATGCGGTTGCCTATGTAACGGGAGTAAAACTTGGCAGGCGTTCCCTCAAGTTTACCGATTACGGGATCATGGCTGCCACCTTTTTGAACCTTGAAACAAAAGAGGCCTACAGGATAATCTCAACTGAAGAGAGCCGGAACCTGACCCCAAAATATGCCCCTGAGATGGAAAAGAAGGTTCCCCAACAGATTGCAGCATACAAACGTATGCCTGATAATGTGCTCTTCAGGGTGCAGAAGGTAAGGATACCCTGTATGGACAATGAAATGCCCGGGCCAACAAAAAAGAAAACCACATGTGTACAGTGCGGCCAGGTGGTCCGTGATGGTAAAGAGGTTATCAAGGATAATAAGCCCTATTGCAGACCATGTGCTTCAGGTGCGTATTTTGAAGATCCGGTAGATATAAATATTGATGAGGTGTAAATAAAGGCGCAAGGCACAAGGCTCAAGGCGCAAGGTAAAAGCTTTTCCCTGTATCTTATACCGGTTAGTTATTCGCTGATCATTATCTTTCTTGACATGGTTCCCCATATAAATAATTATCTCCCTCATGAAATTTATCGCTGACCTTCACATACATTCAAGGTTTTCCCGCGCCACTTCAAGGGCACTTACCCCTGAATCCCTCTCTATATGGGGGCAGAAAAAGGGTATAAGAGTTATAGGTACAGGTGATTTCACACACCCTGAATGGGTGCGCGAACTGAAAGAAAAGCTTGAGGAGGAAGATATCGGGCTTTACAGGCTTAAACTGGAATTTGAAAAAGAAATTAAAGGCCAGGTGCCTTCAGCCTGCGCCTCAGAACCCCTGTTTATCCTTTCGGGTGAGATAAGCACAATATATAAAAAGGA
>CAZSZQ010000199.1:224-6183 GCA_964610475.1 uncultured Desulfatiglans sp. | reverse complement strand
CCTTTGTCTCCTGTTTTTCCTCTATCCTGTCTATCCTCTTTGCCCTTGCATAGGCAAGGTTCTGCCTGAGGTTAACATCATCAGGCATATACTGCTGCGCCCTGCGGTAATTCAGTATTGCCCTCCCGATATCGTTCATTCTGAAATATATGTTACCCAGGTTATAGTAAATCTTTCCATTTTCTATGCCCCCCTCCTTAATAAGGCGTTCATAACGCATAGCAGACTTCTTATAAAGGGACAGTGCATCCTCAGATGATGTGCTGGCCGCCGTATCTGCCTGTCTGAAAAGATCACGTGCCTCCTTATAGAGGTCAGATACAGTGGCGCTGTCAAGTTCATCAGCCATTATTGGGAAGGTAACAGCCCATAAAGAGAGACAGAGAATAGAAACCAACAGTGCAGATATAAATCTACTTTTAAAAAACAATGTTATCTGTTTTATAAAACCGGTATCTGCCATTTTATTTTAGCCTCTTTTCAAGTTCCATTGCAGCATCAAGCGCCTTTTTAATAAGTGAAGAATTATCCTTGAATGTTATGTCCCCTGCATATGTGCCTGCCTCACAGGAAAAGAAGAGATCCTTTACCATCTCAATGATTTCATTTTCTATGTTAACGGATTCAAGGTGTTGTTTTGCATCTGTAAATGTGACAGCACCAGTAGATGAAAGCCGCAATTTTACACTGAGATATTCCCTGAATGAATCAAGCACAATCCCGCATGCCTTTGCAGGTGTTGCCTTTTCTGCCTCATGAAGCCTTTTCTTAAGTACGTTTAATGCCTTTCTGGATAATACCTTTAAAGGGTCATTATTCCGTTTTCGTGAGATATAAACTCCCGAAAGTATAAGAAGAAACAGTACAGGCGGGGTAAAAACCAGATATAACCACGGCCCATTAATAAAACAGGAGAGGGGAGAAAGGTATTCTCTTTCAATAACCGCAATATCTTCATAGTTGAATGCAATCCCCTTGTTTGATGTCTCTATGCCGTTCCCAATGACCGGGGTTTCGGACGTGCCTTCAGCATCAAGTAGTGTAACAACCTTTGTCTCATTAACTGTGATAGGTATGGGTACAGTCTTTGCAACAAGGTATTCACCCTTTTCAGTATCAAAATAGGGGAGTTCAAAAGCAGGTATCTCCTTAACACCTGAGCTTAAAGGCCTTATTGTTTGTGTAAATATCTTTTCTTCGCCCTTTATCTCTGCTCCTGCCCTTTCGTCAGGTATCCTGAAGCTGTTTTTAAATGCAGGTTGCTGGTTCAGGGGTGGTAGATCCAAATGTTCAAGATAGGTTGGCCCGCTGATCCTGATAACAAGGGTTATCGGATCACCGATATTTACCTCTAGAGGCGAAGCGGTAGATTCTATATGGTACTTACCTATATGACCATTATAGTTAGCAGGTCTTCCTTCTACTGGTAGATCAAGCACCGTTAATGAAATGGCATTTGATGGCACAACTACAGTGCTGTATACACCCCTGCGCGAAGACCCGAAAAAGTCATCATCAAAAAAGTTGGAAAATGGGTCATTTGATCTTCTTGAATAACCGGTAAGGGCTGAACATGTTACTGTTGCCTGTTCAACAGGTATTGTACCCGCCTTCACCGGGATCAGCACCTTTTTAAATGATATGGTTGTATACCTTTTTCCATCCAGAGTGCCTTGTCCCTCTTCCCCTATGGCCTCACTGTCACCAAGCTGTATGCGGTATAATTTCTTGCCTGACTGTGTATCAACCTCAGGGTTAGCAAAGGTAAAGCGCTTGTCATTTAAGAGAGGCAGACTGAAATTAAAGTCATTCACATTTTTACCTATATACCATGTTACAGTAAGTATGACAGGCTCACCTGTATAGCACTTTTCCTTTGACAGTGTAAGCCTTAGCTTAAAGTTCTCTGTCTCAGAAGGTTTTCTTGCGACAATAACCAGAGGTTCTGTGCGGGCAGTCATGTTCCCGGACTTTACCTCTATTGATGGTATTACAAGTGTACCTGTTTTTAAGGGGGTAAGCCTGTAACTGAATATATAGCCCTTTTTTTCTTCACGGGTCATCTGACCATTTATTATGGATATGGATGAACTGCTGTTCTGTGACCCCCCTGCGAACTGGACCCTGAACCCATCCAGGTGTGAGAGGTCAGGCTCTTCCGGGTTTTCACTCCCTGCTACATGGAGCTGGAATATAAATGTCTCGCCTGTATACACCTCTGTGCGTTCAAGGGCTGTCTGCACATGTAACTCCGATGTATATGCATTTGCACATATGGTGAGTATAAACAATAGATATATAAAAGGCCTTTTATACATTACCAGTCCTTATCAACATCACTGTAACCGCCCGATGCCCTGAGTTTGCGGTCCTTTTGGTTATCCGATTCTTCATCCAGGATATCCTGTGGGTCTACCTTCTGCTTCTGCATGGATGCCTGTTCTTCTTCACCCTGTTTATCCTCTTTACCCTCGGCATCATTTTGCCCTGGCTGCTCGCCGCTATTTTCCTTTTTATCCTGGTCCTTCCAGTCTTGCTGCCCCTGCTGGTCCTGGTTACCCTGCTCACCCTCTTTTTTCTGCTGATCGTTTCCCTGATTTTTCTGATCCTGTTCCGGTTGTTTCAGGGCATCCTTTAATTCCTTTACTGCATTATCCTGATTTTTTTCTGCGTCAGATGAGTTTGAGTTTCTTAAATTTCCTTCTGCAGCCTCCTGCTCTTTAACAGCATTATTAATGTGGGTCAATGCCGTATTTTCCTGTCCCTGATTCTGCTGTGGTGCCTGTCCTTTTATTTTACCAGCAAACTTCTGTGTATCATCAGATATGGCCTTCTGTTCGTTAGCGAGTTGATCCAGCCCTTTTTTCTTTTCAGAAGGGGTCATATTCTTTTTTGATTGCTCTCTGTTCTTTTCAAGGGCCTCTTCCTGTCTTTTAATGAGCTTCTGAAGCTCTTCCGCATTCTCCTTTGCCTGTTGCTGTTGATTTTTGGCCTGCTCTTCCTGCTTTTTTATCTCATCAAGGATGTTTTTCATCACGAGCCGGACAATCTCTATGTTTTCCGCTGCCTTTTCAAGCGCAGGATCAAGTTTGAGAGCATCCTGATAATGCATAACACTTTTCTGACACAGTTCCATTGCCTTTTTGAGGTCACTGTCCATCTGGCGTTCTGCCTCACTGAATGTGCAGTTACCCAGGTTAAACCTGCTCTTTGCCTCCATTAAAGGCTCTTTGCTTTTCAAGGCAGCCTTTTCAAATGCCTCTATAGCCCCCTGAAAATCCCCTTTTTTATAGAGGGCTGTACCTTTGTTGAAATATATATATGGTGATTCAGGGTCATTGACCGCTGCTTCATCATAATTCTTTATAGCATCATCGTATTTTCCTGTCAGCCACGCCCTGTTACCTTTGTCAATAAGTCTCGCGGAAGAATCTGCAAAGACACCTACGCAAGAGAAAAAAATCCATACAAGGGACTGCATTATGACATATTTTTTATGCATTCCGGCCCCCCTTTTTTCTCTCAGTTAATATAAACTCAATACATAAAAGTAAAAATGCAACACTTAAGAATATCTGGAATTTTTCTTCATAACGGTTGATGGTTTCCGATTCAAGCTCCTTTTTCTGTGCCCCTGCTATTAACTGTCTGTAGACTGTGCCAAGGTCTATTGTGCCTGTCGCAACATTAAAATATTTCCCGCCAGGAGTCACGTTTACCATCTTCCTTAATGTGTCTGCATCAAGTTTTGACCATACCTCCTGCCCGTTATATTTGAGAAAACTCCTCTCACCATTTTCGTTTGTTACAGGTATCCTCTTTCCCTCATTCTCATCCCCAATACCTATGGCAATAATCCTTATGCCCTTTTCCCCAACCTTTTTTGCTGCTTCAACCGGAAAGCTGTCATGATCCTCGCCATCTGTTATCAGGATTATGTCCTTGTATTCCTTTGCCTGGTCATCAAATACATCGGTTAAAAGAAGCCTTAATGAGTCTCCTATCATGGTGCCGCCCCTGGCAATGCTCTCAGTGTTTATGGATTTGAGCATTGTCCTGAAAAAACCGTAATCCTGGGTTAAAGGGCATTTTATGGCTGCTGTACCTGCAAAAGCCACAAGGGCTACCCTGTCACCCATTAGCCCGTCTATACAGTCATTTATAGCAAGCTTTGCCCGCTCAAGGCGGTTCGGGACAAGGTCATCTGCCAGCATGCTTTTTGATACATCAAGGAGAAATACAATATCCCTTCCCCTGCGTTCTATCTTTTCAGGTACAGGGTTCCATGATGGCCTTGTCAGAGAAAGGATGCAAAATGCAATGGCAACAATCACAAGCACAGATTTGAAATATCTCTTTGATCTGTCTGTTGAAATACTTATCCTGTTAATAAGCCCTGCCTCAATAAAAAGCTCCAGGGCATTTTTCTTTTTTGACCAGCCGTAAAGGTAAACCAGAAATATTAAAGGGAGTACCCACAGAAGGTGAAGCATGTTTATGTTGTGCAGCACAATCCCGTTCATGGTATTCTCCTGAAAAAAGTATTTCTCAACAGGATTTCAGCTATTAACAGTAGAAAACCTGCAAATGCAAGCCATATGAATGATTCCTGGTAATCCACATACCGAACAGATTCTATCTCGCTTTTTTCCATTGCATCTATTTCTTTATAAATATCGATAAGGGCATCTGCATCATGGGCCTCACGGAAAAGCCCGCCTGTCTTTTCAGCAGCAACCCTTAATGCTGTTGTGTCAACCCGTTGTCTTGAAGGAATCTTGTAGGTGCCAAAGGGTGTCTGTATGGAGGTAACAGCCTCCCCTCCTCCTATGGCTATGGCATAAATCTTGATGCCCCATTCTTTGGCCAGTTCTGCTGCCTCTATGGGTGAACGTTTACCAAAGTTGTTTTCACCGTCTGAGAGCAGCACTATCACCTTGCTTTTAATCTCATATTTGCCTGAGCCTTCCTTGTCTTCCTTCAGGGTCTCCTCTGCCTTTTTAAGGCGCGCAGCCGCAAGGGCTATGGCATCACCTATGGCAGTGCCATCTTCTTCACGTGTCTGTACAAGGTTTACGCTCTTTAAGAATGCAGGCAGTGCCCCGTGCGCCAGTGTAAGTGGGCAAACTGTATCAGGGTACCTTGCAAAGACTATCATTCCGATAAGGTCATTGGGCCTTCCCTTGAGGCCGCTCGTTCCACCAAGTACAAATTCTTTAAAGACGCGCTTTACTGCCTCAAGGCGGTTCAGATTTTCACCCCTGTATTCAAGTTCAGCGGTCATACTGCTTGAGCGGTCAACAACCATCTCTATTGCTATGCCCTTACTGATCTCACTTATCCTCTCCCTACCTGTCTGCGGTCGGGCAAGGGCTATGATAACAAGTATAAGGACAATAATGCGTATGATATCAGGCAGCCTTATAAGTTTTACCTTTATTGATCTTGATGCCTTTACTGCATTTCCCACAGATGAAAACCTTACAGCGCCGCCCCTGTTTCTAAAAAACTGAATGTAGATCAGGAGAGGGATCAAAATCAATAATAGAAATGCGAGTGGTGATTCAAAGTGCATGGTGTCTAGTCCTGTTCCTCTGTTCCCTGTATAAATGCCTTACAACTGTCAAAGCTAGCCTGTATATCCTTTGTCTCAGGCGTGAACCTCGCAAATTTTACAAGGTCGCAGTGCCTCAGAAAATTATTCAGCAGGGGTTTATATTCAGCAGGGAACCCCTGCGCCGATTCAAGCCCTTTTAAAAATTCCTCGGTGGTTTGTTCAGGCGCACGTAAGCCAAACCTGTTTTCAATATATCTCCTTATTATAGCGCTGAGCCTCAGATAAAACTCCTTGATCTCACCCTTATCAATAAGCTCTTCATCCACAAGGGTCTTAAGCTCATTATAAGCTATCTCATGTGCCTTAAGCCTTATCTCGATAGTATCTACTCTCATGAATCTC
>CAZSZQ010000199.1:0-211 GCA_964610475.1 uncultured Desulfatiglans sp. | reverse complement strand
TTCTGTAAAAGTAGACGCCAACAGCCAAAAGGATCAGTATGCCCGCCCCTGCGCCTGTCCATATCCAAACCATGTATGACCTGGGATAGGGGAGGGGAGGTATTATATCATTGAGCCTGAGATCATTTACATCGGAAGGCAGCAGGGAATTAACCTTTATTGTGACCTCAGGGGTTTCTATGGAGTGTTTCTCCTTATCCTCTTTTTTAAA
>CAZSZQ010000198.1:0-6197 GCA_964610475.1 uncultured Desulfatiglans sp. | reverse complement strand
CGCTTAACCGTATGACGGTTTCGCTTATATCCTTCGGTTACAGCTTTGGCATTCCAACCGAGGCTGAAATAGTCATGGATGTCCGTTTTCTGCCCAATCCTTATTTTGTGGAAGAATTCAGGCACCTGAACGGGAATGATCCGAAGGTATACGAGTATGTAATGAAATGGGATGAGACAAAGGAACTGCTTATACATCTGGAAAGCCTTATCCGCTTCCTATTGCCGCTCTACCAGAGAGAGATGAAGACCCACCTTACCATCGCTGTTGGATGCACAGGGGGAAAACACCGCTCTGTCTCCGTGATAAACCGTCTGGCGGAGGTTTTCCGGAAAGAATTTGATAACATGGACCTGTACCTTTTGGTAAGACACAGGGATGTTGAGAAGGGTTAAAGGCATTGCAAAACACAAGTGCTTTTATATATCTTATCTCTCGTTCCCTCGGTCGCTGTGGGAATGTTTTGATTCAACACTCCGCGTCTTATTGACACCAAGCATGACCACTGTTAAGAAGTTGATATCTGATTTTTCCATCAAACACACCATAAAAAGCAAGGCGGTCAAGGAGAATAACCTTCAATCGCCTTGGTCGTACTGCATCTTATGAGTTATTTATTTTCTAAAGAGGATGTACTATTTCATGATTTTTGATTATTGAGTTTTCATTGACAGAATTCTTTTAAATGCTTGGCGATAGACCTCCATATCCTCTCTTTTGTCAATAGCGATAATCTTTATGATATGATCAATAACTTCATAAATAATTCTTATTCGTTTTTTATCGGCATACAGCTTAAAGTAGCCCTCAAGATTAATGCCTGCTTTATTTCCGAGAGGATCGCCATAATCAGGATTCTGTTCCAGCTTTATGAGTTGTTTCAATACAATTTTTTTTACACTTCCATCAAGCCGTTCAAAATCTTCTCGGGCTTCGGGAATAAGTTCAATCTTCCAAGTCTGCACGGGTTAATCCTTCTGCGTTCAACAAGTCATCCAGGGTGCTTGTTTTTTTACTCAATTTACGCTCTTCAATGATAAATGAAAGATAGACATGCTCAAGAATATCTTTTGCTTTTTCTGTCCGTTCCCATTCCTCATATGGAACAATAGCAGCGGTTTTTTTCCCTTCATTATTTGTAATAAATTGTATTTCCATCTTACTCCTCTGTTTTAGGATGTTTATGTTTATTATGTTTTAATATAAAAATATTGTCAATGATACACTCTTTATAAAATACTTAGCAAGTATTCCAAATAGCTGTGGCCACCAGAGAAGAGGATTTCAAACTTCAAAATGCGGAATATAGGGCATCAATTTATTGAAAAAAGTGGCGATTGATAATTTGAGGTACGACCCCTATTTTCTATGGCAGCTCTCTTTCTTTCTCCTTGCTTTTTAAGACTGTTAACAGTAAACCAATAACATCAATCCAAAAATAAATAATCATGGCATTTACACCTTGTTAAAGAGGTATGAGATAAAAAAGATTCATGGAGGATATATGAGACCTGAAAAAATTTTTTACCTTTTCCTATTATCGACTATTCTTATTATTTTGCCCTTTGGTTGCAGCAGGGAGTCTGACAAATCGTCTTCAACATCCTCCCCTTCCACCTCTGCAACCACTCCAGATTCATTTATCATAGACCTCTATGGCGAGCCCGCCACTCTCGACCCGAATAAAGTAGCATGGTCTGATCAGATTACTATTGTCAAGCAGTGTTTTAATGGGGTTCTCGGGTTTAACTCTGACCTTTCCCTTAAGCCAGTCACTGCAACTGAAATTCCCTCTATTGAAAACGGAGGCATTTCATCCGATGGCTTAACCTACACCTTTAAACTCCGTCATGATGTTACATGGTCTGATGGCGTTAAAGTTATGGCAAAAGATTATGTTTATGGGATAAAAAGGATGTTGAGTCCAGATCTTGCTGCACCTTTAGCTTCTTTCTATTTGGATATTATGGGTGCAAAGGCATATAACTCTACTATTGGTAAGGATGATAATACCAAAAAAAAGCTCAACGATTCAGTAGGAATAACAGCCCTTGATGATTATACGATACAGATTAGATTATCTAATCCAAGGCCAGCCTTTCTTCAGGTAATGGCCCTCTGGCCTGTTTACCCTGTAAGAGAAGATATAATTAATAAGTATGGCAATCAATGGACCGAGCCAGGTAACTATATCAGTAATGGACCCTTTATCCTCTCTGAGTGGGTTCATGGAGACCATATTACCTTAAAAGCCAACCCAAATTACTGGGGGGCCAGCAAACCCAGGGTTGGTAAAATCGTATTTAAAATGATATCCGATGCCAATGCTGCTTTGGCTGCCTATAAAAATAATGAGATGCACCTGGTACAGGTTCCAGGTGGAACTGAAAAGGCGGTCATGGCAGATCCTGTTTTAAGCAAGGAAATCTTGAGATATCCCAGGTTGTATACCAATGGAATTTTATTTAACGTTACCAAGCCGCCTTTTGATAATGTCAAGGTGAGGCAGGCGTTTGCAACTGCTATTGATCGGGTTTCTTTTATTGATAAAGTGCATGCAGGGGTCGGTAAACCTGCCTATAGCTTCTTACCACCGGGGATGGCAGGTTATGATGTTAACCTTGGACTTGAGTACAAATTTGACCCGGTTAAAGCTAAAAAACTCCTGGCCGAAGCTGGTTATGCCGACGTAAACAAACTTCCACCTATAAAATTTACTTACAATAATTCCGGATCTGAACCTATGGATGCCCAATTCATTCAGGGGCAAATAAAGGCAAATCTTGGTATAGAGATTACCCTAGATCCAATGGAATCAAAAGCGGCAGCAGATGCTTTTATTTCAAGAAATTACCAGGTAGGGTTAAACGGCATGTTTGCCGATTATCCTGACCCTGACAACTGGTTGCCTCCTATGTTTAAAACAGGGGTTAGCTCTAATTTAACCAAATACAGCAACCCGCAGTTTGATGACCTGTGTGAAAATGCCTCAAAAGAGTTGAACTATACAAGGCGTATGGAACTTTGGGCAAAGGCACATGAAATTATAGTCCGGGATGTGCCTTTAGCCTTTATCTACAATGTTGAGAATTTCTGGTTGCTTAAGCCCTATGTAAAGGGACTGACTATTACGGGCATGGACGCTGCGACACCAGGAGACTTTTTCTATCGTGATATCTATATCGATAAATAATCCGGAAGATAATAAAATATTTGCAATGAGTAGATAATTTTTCCCTGGTTACTTTGTATATGTTAAGCAGGATCAGACCCCGATTCTCCCTTGTGGTCGGGAAAATCATAAA
Organism: uncultured Desulfatiglans sp.; assembly: GCA_964610475.1. Taxonomy (GTDB): domain Bacteria; phylum Desulfobacterota; class DSM-4660; order Desulfatiglandales; family HGW-15; genus JAAZBV01. The sequence continues at coordinate 2,892 of CAZSZQ010000198.1, read as the reverse complement.
AATCCTAACTTAAAATGGCATAACCGCCATAATCAGGAGGCAGACATGGCCAAAATAGAAGTAAAAGGCACAGATATTACCGTGATATCTCAAAATGAAGAAGATTATATCTCTTTGACAGATATGGTTAAAAATATTGAGAATGGACTCGCTCTTATAGAAAAATGGCTTCGAAATAAAAATACTATCGAATTTCTTGGTATTTGGGAGGAAATGTATAATGAAGATTTTAATTCCCCCGAATTCGAGGGAATTAAAAATCAGGCCGGATTAAACCGGTTTGTATTGTCTGTTAAACAATGGGTTGAAAAAACAAAATCCAAAGGAATTATTGCCAAGGCAGGTCGATATGGCGGAACATACGCCCATAAAGACATAGCCTTTGAATTTGCATCATGGATTTCTCCACAGTTTAAATTATACCTTATCAAGGAATTTCAGCGTCTCAAAGATCAGGAACGGGAAAAACTGGGATGGGATATACGCCGCAACCTGACAAAAATTAACTATCGCATTCATACTGATGCTATTAAAGAAAATCTTATACCTCCTGAATTGAGTAATGAACAAATTAATCTTGTATACGCATCGGAAGCAGATATATTGAATATGGCCCTGTTCGGAATGACAGCAAAAAAGTGGCGTGATAACAATCCTGATTTAAAAGGGAATATCCGTGATTATGCCAATGTTTCACAACTTGTATGCCTTGCCAACATGGAAACACTGAATGCCCATTTCATTCATGAAGGACTTACTCAAAAGGATCGTCTTGTAAAGCTGAACCGTATTGCCATACAACAAATGAGGCTGCTTACATCCGATACTTCAATCAAAAGACTTGAGGGAAGTAAATAATGGTAAAACATCCTGGAGAGTATGATACTGTTTTATAAAAAATTAACGGAGGATATATGAGACCTAAAAAAATTATTTACCTTTTCCTATTATCGACTGTTCTTATTATTTTGACCTTTGGTTGCAGCAGGGAGGCAGATAAATCATCTTCAACCTCCTCCAATCCCACCTCTTCAGCCACTCCAGATACATTTATTACAGACCTCTATGGCGAGCCGGCTACTATCGACCCGAATAAAGTAGTTTGGTCTGATCAGATTACTATTGTCAAACAGTGTTTTAATGGGGTTCTCGGGTTTAACCCTGACCTTTCCCTTAAGCCAGTCACTGCAACTGAAATCCCTACCTTTGAAAACGGAGGCATTTCATCCGATGGCCTGACCTATACCTTTAAACTCCGTCATGATGTCACATGGTCTGATGGAGCTAAAGTTACGGCTAAAGATTGTGTTTATGGAATAAAAAGGATGTTGAGTCCTGATGTTGCAGCGGGCTATGCTTCTTTCTATTTGGATATTATGGGTGCTAAGGAATATAACTCTTCCATTAATAAAGATGACTCTGCCAAAAAACAGCTCAGGGATTCAGTAGGAATAACCGCCCTTGATGATTATACACTGCAAATTAGATTATCTAATCCAAGACCAGCCTTTCTCCAGGTAATGGCACTCTGGCCTGTTTACCCAATAAGAGAAGATATAATTAATAAGTATGGCGATAAATGGACCGAACCGGGTAGCTATATCGGTAATGGCCCCTTCACCCTTTCCGAGTGGGTGCATGGTGACCATATTACTTTAAAAGCCAACCCCAATTACTGGGGAGCAGGTAAACCCAGGGTTGGTCAAATCGTGTTTAAAATGATATCCGATGTTAACGCTGCACTGGCTGCATATAAGAATGAGGAGATGCACATGGTAATGGTTCCAGGTGGAACTGAAAAGGCTGTTATGGCAGATTCTGTATTAAGCAAGGAAATCTTGCGATATCCCAAATTGAGTACCTATGGAATTTTTTTTAACGTCACCAAGGCGCCTTTTGATAATGTCAAGGTGAGGCAGGCCTTTGCCACTGCTATTGATCGGGTATCTTATATTGATAAAGTACATGCAGGGGTCGGTAAACCTGCCTATAGCTGGATACCACAGGGGATGGCAGGGTATGATGCTGATCTGGGGTTGGAGTACAAATTTGACCCGGCTAAAGCTAAAAGACTCCTGACTGAAGCCGGTTATGCCGACGTAAACAAACTTCCGCCTATAAAATTTACTTACTTCAATACCGGAACTGATCCCATGGATGCCCAATTCATACAGGGTCAGCTTAAGGCCAATCTTGGTATAGAGATTACCCTTGATCCAATGGAGTCTAAGGCGGCAACAGAGGCTTTTAATTCTGGCAATTACCAGGTAGGGTTAAACGGCTGGTTTGCCGATTATCCTGACCCTGACAACTGGTTGCCTCCTATCTTTAAAACAGGGGCTGGCACTAATTTTACTAAATACAGCAACCCGCAGTTTGATGAATTGTGTGAAAAGGCCTCAAAAGAGTTGGACTATACAAGGCGCATGGAACTTTGGGCAAAGGCACATGAAATTATAGTCCGGGATGTCCCTATAGCCTTTATCTACAATGTTGAGACTTTATGGTTACTTAAGCCCTATGTAAAGGGCCTGACTACTACGGGTATGGACGCGACACCAGGAGACTTTTTCTATCGTGATATCTATATCGACAAATAATCTGGAATAGAGTAATGGTAAAATATCTAATACAACGATTGTTCTGGCTGCTGATAGTCCTCTTCGTAATCTCTTTTATTACGTTTAGCTTGATGCACATGGTCCCAGGCGGCCCCTGGGATCGAAACAAGCAACTGGCTCCGCAGATAGTTGAAAACCTGAATAAAAAATATGGCCTGGATAAACCCTTTCTTGTTCAGTTTGCTAATTACATGTCAGGCATGGCACGTGGAGACCTGGGGGTATCTTATTCTTATCAGGATCGTGGTGTAACTCAGATATTGCTTGAAGG
>CAZSZQ010000197.1:0-6265 GCA_964610475.1 uncultured Desulfatiglans sp. | reverse complement strand
CTAACCAGAATCGCTGTAAAAAGAGGGAGAAACAGAACTGGCACAGCAAATGTAAGTGCAAAAAGAAACTTTGCGAGGAATGTCGCCACTGTAGCTGCCCAGATTTGTTTTAGGGTGTGAACATTTTCTGCCTCCTCAGAAATATGAATCCCGAGGGCATCTGAAAAGGCATCGGCGATGGCAATCGTCAAAATACCCCCCAGGACCACTGTCCTGGAATTTGTACCGGAATGCAGCCCTACCATAAGTCCAAGTGTCGTGATGATGGCAGATGTCAATCCGAATGTGAGTCCGGTTTTTAATGATTCTTTCATAATATTGCCTATGAACTAAAATTTTATGGATTATTTGCCGGTTAACCTGATCTAAACCATCAAATAGGTTTTACAAAATACAAGTAATCTATAAAATAGGATTGTAAACATCAAGTACTAAAACAAGATTACCAAATGGTAATTTTTTAGTCATTTCTCGGTTAAGTAATTTTGTTATAAAGAAAAAGTAATCAAAGCAGCTATTGATAATATATCTGAGTTTAAGTAGAGATTATGCTGTATAATTGATGATCTTAAACAGGGAGGCGATTATGAAGAAAATTATTTTTATTCCGATGGTATTGTTCATTTTTATATCTCCATCTTTTCCTGAATCTTCCTTTGGCCAGGGCAGGGGCTGGTTTGGCCGCGGGACAAGTCCTATGGCCAGCGATACATTACCGGTTCCAAAGGATGCACAGGAAAAAAGGATAATGGACGTGCTTGAAGAGATGGCAGGGAGTCAGAGAGGGATGCTTAATGTCCAGATGGATGACGGAAGGCTTTTACGAATACTTGCCGAGACTACAGGTGCAAAGCATGTAAGCGGAATTGCCAGAGGCTAATTAGCCATAACACATGGCTTGAGTGAGAGCAATATCAATGAACTCACAGATGATGAATTGCTTGACCAAATAAGCGGGTTCCCCGCTTACAGGGATTTTTTAGCAATATTGAAAAGTCTTAATCTCCTGTCAGAGTATATTAATGTCGGCCTTTCAAGATCAGAAAAAATCATAAAGACTTTTAACTCGCATTCGTGATACTTGTTATCAGTTATGCATCATCATTAAAAGGAGGAACTAAATGGATACCTATTACAAACCTGAAGACCTATCCAAATTCACGGCAATCGGGGAGCAGGCTCCGGAACTGGCTAAAAAATTCTTTGAATACTACAATGCGGTTTTTGCTGAAGGGGCTCTTACAGAACGTGAAAAGACCCTTATAGCTCTTGCAGTAGCTCATGTCGTACAATGCCCCTATTGCATTGATGCCTATTCCAAGGCATGCCTTGAAAAGGGTTCTAATCTGGATGAAATGACAGAGGCCATACATGTTGCCACAGCGATCAGGGGAGGCGCAAGTCTGGTGCATGGAGTACAAATGAAGAATATCGTCCGGAAAATTTCCATATAAAGGGCACCATGACAATGAACGTTGATTACCCATTGCAAAAAGTCAACATAATTGAGAGTCAACCGGGGCTCTTTGGTCAATCCCTGGCTGCAAACGGCCTTAGTCTGATAAGAGGAAAAACAACTACTCTTCAAATAAATTTAGGAATTCTATGTAACCAGGTATGCCGCCACTGTCATCATAATGCCGGCCCTGACCGAAAAGAAGTAATGACCTCTGAAATAGCGGGTGCTGTCATAGCTTATGCTGAGAGAAGCGGGTTTGACACTATCGATATAACCTGCGGGGCAGCTGATTTGAATCCGAATATTTTTACTCTGATAGAAAAACTTTCTCCGCTTTCGGCCAAACTCATATTAAGGTCAAACCTGAGTGCACTCAATGATGGCAAGAGAGACGATCTTATTGAACTTTTGAAAATGAGAAAGGTCATTATTGTTGCCTCTTTTCCATCTATCAATGAAACCCAGGCCGATTCACAGCGAGGGCAGGGTATTTTCAATAAAAGCATAGAAACCTTAAAAAAACTCAATGCAACAGGTTACGGACTGCATGAAACAGGACTTGAACTTGACATTGTATCCAATCCTGTTGGAATGTTTTTACCGGCCTCTCAAGTCCAGACAGAAAGAAGGTTTCGCGAAGTACTGATGAAAAGATGGAGAATACAGTTCAACAATCTTTTTGCATTAACAAATGTACCTCTGGGAAGATTCTATGAGTGGCTTGTTGAGAAGGGTAACCTGGATGAATATTTATCACGATTGAGAGCAGGATTTTACCCATGCGCTGTTGATGGCCTGATGTGCAGATCACTGATTTCTGTTTCATGGGATGGATATCTATTTGACTGTGATTTTAATCAGGTGAGAAGGATGTATCTGGGTGGTGAGAAAATTCATGTTTCTCAAATGGCTGGACATCCACCAGAAGGCAATCCTATAAATATAGCAGATCATTGCTACGCATGTACTGCCGGTGCAGGTTTTACCTGTGGAGGGGCTATCAGTGGCTGAGTTCAGGTTGATTAGTATGAACCGTGTATTAGAATTGGCGAACCAATAATTGGTATCCTATGGAATTATTAATAACAGAGCCGGAACACATTGTTCAAAAGTGCTGCTCATGCAAAAGATGCCAGATAGAATGCGCATTTCTGAAGCGTAATGGCACACCCAAAGAGATCGCTGATGCATTTATCAGCAATAAAATTGATGGAGATATAGCATTTGAATGCAATCTTTGCAGGCTCTGCAATGCCGTCTGCCCGGATAAGCTTAATCCAGCGGATATGTTTCTCGAAGTGCGGCAGAAATGGCAAGAGTCTCACAGGAAGCCTCTGAAAAAACACAGGGGCGTACTTGCATATGAGCGGCTTGGGCATTCAAAATGGTTTACATGGTATGGTCTGCCTGAAAACTGCGATACAATCCTCTTTCCAGGGTGTACACTGCCCGGAACGCACCCCGATATCATCTTAAAACTCTTTGGGATGTTCCAAAAGAAGATACCTTCCATCGGCGTTGTTCTTGACTGCTGCATGAAGCCGTCACACGATTTAGGGAAGACACCCTTTTTTAACGAAATGTTTCAGGAGATGCTGTCATTTTTACTGGAGAATGGCATCAAACATGTTCTTACAGCATGCCCAAATTGTTTCAAGGTCTTTCAGATGTATGGGAAAGGGCTTTCTGTCCGAACAGTCTATGAGTTCCTTTCAGAGATAGAACTCCCCCAAAAACCCGAAACAAACCAGACAGTAACAGTTCATGATTCCTGCGTAATGCGATTTGAAAAGAAGGCCCTGGATAGCATACGCCATCTTGTCTCAAGGCAGGGGATCAGGATAAGGGAGATGCCTCACTCAAAAGAAGTTACCCTGTGCTGTGGTGAAGGAGGCTCAGCCAGCTTAATATCGCCTGATTTAACAGAAAAATGGCCCCTCCTCAGAAAAAAGGAGGCAGACGATAATACAGTGATTACCTATTGCGCCGGATGCACAGAACACCTGGGTAGACACATGCCTGCCATTCATATACTTGATCTCCTATTCGCGTCTGAAACCTCAATAAGAAGAGGCATAAAAGGAGCAAGACCGCCATTTGCATATTTAAACCGACTAAGATTGAAACATCACCTGAAGCACACATTAAAATCCAATACATCCCCTGAGAGTGCGTTGCCATCAAAGGCAGCTAATTTGAAAAAATACATTGTTCTTCTGGTAATTATAACCGGCATTCTTTTCATCCATTTTTCAAATATACATCATCTTTTAGATCAGGAAACCATGAGGGAATTCATTGCAGAATATGGAATTCTTGGCCCACTCATTTATATGCTGGTGTATACCATAGCTCCAACATTTCTGTTACCCGGTCTTCCCATTACCATTGCGGGCGGAATTCTTTTCGGGCCATTCTGGGGTGTAGTATATACCATAACAGGCGCAACCGCTGGGGCGTGCATGCCTTTTCTTATTTCCCGTTATACGGCAAGAGAATGGATAACCTTGAAAATTAAAGCCAGTAAATATCATGCGCTTGACCTTGCAGTTGAACGCAATGGCTGGAAGGCTGTTGCTTTCACAAGGCTGATCCCGGTATTCCCCTATAATATCCTGAACTATGCCTTCGGACTCACAAAAATTTCTTTTTCCCATTACCTTGTTACAACCTTTATCTGTATGCTTCCGGGATGTATCTCATATGTCGTGTTTTCCAGTTCAATCCTGGGGGTGTTAAAGGGTAATATTTCAATTCATTTTCTAATCGGTATTGTTCTGGTTATGTTGGTATCGCTTATCCCATTTTTTCATAAAAGATACAAAGGCGACAGAAAAAATGACGATATTTAAACCTGTCCGTACATTATCTGTTGTGATCCCGTGTCTGAATGAATCGAAGTATATTTCCAATGCGCTTAAATCTGTAATGGATGAAAAAGGCCTTTTAGAAGTCATAATAACAGATGGGGGGTCTACAGATGATACCAGAGAAATTGGCGCGAGACTTGGGGCAAGGATTATAGCGTCCCCGAAGGGAAGAGGTCTTCAGATTAATGCAGGCATCAAAGAATGTGCTGGTGATTTGATACTGGTACTTCATGCTGATTGTCAGATAATACCGGGAACCATTGAACGTATCTTTCACCTCCTTATTAATAATCCTGATTGTATCGGAGGGGCTTTGGGCATAAGTTATGGCGCCAATTCTCTCAAGTACCGGCTGCTCTCCCTGATAAGTAATGCAAGGGCTTTATGTAGCAAGATATCATTTGGAGATCAGGGGCAGTTTTTCAGAAAAGAGGCTATAAATATTTTGGGCGGTTTTCCCAGGCAGATGCTTATGGAAGATATTGAATTCTCAATCCTTCTTAGAAAAATAGGCAAGGTAGCTTTTCTACCTAAAGGAATTTCTGCATCCGCCAGGAGATTGATGGAAAAGGGCATAATAAAAAATCATATCCAGGTTTCATTCCTGTTTACGACATACCTGATAAAACGCAGATACCTTACCAGAGATCCGCTGAGGCTTGACTTCTATAACCGCTATTATAATAACAATAAAAATAATAATTTCTAATAGATGACGTCTATAGATTATTCCTATCAAAATTTAAAATCCAATAGCTTTATCCAGTTTGACATATCTAACAGATTGATATTTAAACGAATTTACATTCGTTAGATAAATACATCTAAATTTAGATGTTGGCTGATAGTGAATTTATAAAAACCCCATTCGGAGGCAGTCTCTTTCCGTTTGGATACTCTATTAACCTGTATTTAAAGAGGTTTCTGTTATGCTTAGTTTTTTTATTTTAAAAAGAATGCTGCGTTTGTTATTGCTGCTTGCACTTGTGTGTATCATGTGCAGCTCCTGCGCTAATAATACTGCTAAATCTGATGATGCATCCATTTCAGTCAAAGGAGCGGTAAAGCATGAAAAAGACTTCACCCTCTCAGAGCTTAAAGCGCTGCCCTCATTCTATTTAAAGGATGTATACCTGATCAATGAAAAGGAAAACTGTGCAAATGATGAAAAACTCGAATCACTTGGCAGCTACAGGGGCGTGCTTTTAAGGGATCTCCTGCTTGATGCAGGCCTCGAATTTACACGCAAATGGGAGCCGGGAGTATATATCAGAGTGAAAAACAGGAATAAAGAGGTAACCTTTTCTTTTGGAGAACTTTTCTACTCCAGTATAGGAAGAAGCGCTATTATCGCCTACGAGAAAAATGGGAAAGAGTTGGATACAGATGCAGGAATAGGACAGTTGATTATACATACTGATCTCCGCGCGGGCAGGAGTCTGAAGGGGCTGACAGAGATCATCGTTGAAAGGGTGGATGTGGAGATGAAGGCCTATGACGACAAGCAAGAGGGATATATAAGACCTCCGACGGAAACCTTTACCCTTCTGGATAAAAAAAATGGCATTAACAGACAGATCAATCTTGAAAACCTGAAGTCACTTGCCCCTATGTCCATACCCCATGCATTGATGGCAGGAGACTGCGAAGGTTTTGGAGGCATCTACTCCTTTGAAGGGACGCCTTTAAGACAACTTCTTGAGGATTCCGGGTTCAACGGTTGTAATTTTGACTACAGCCGGTATCTGCTTGTAGAAAGCGAAGATGGCTTCTGTGCCACATTTTCCATTGGGGAGCTTTTCAACTCAAGGCTGAGCGATAATATTATTATTGCCTATATAAAGAACAACAACCTTCTTAGTGCAAAAGATGGTTTTGCTATGTCTGTAGTCAGGGAAGACAGCACAGGAGGGCGATCTGTAAAGAGAATATATAA
>CAZSZQ010000196.1:5206-6277 GCA_964610475.1 uncultured Desulfatiglans sp. | reverse complement strand
AAGACTCATGAGAAATCTTTGGTTAATACTTTTAAGCCCCCTGAATTCACCTGATAAGTAACAACTTCCCCGCCATAGGATTCAATATTTAAGGAAAACAGGGCGGCAAATAAAAAAATTAATACATTAATCCAGATGCATGCGGGCGAATCTGATGTGGTCAGGGTTTTATATAAGAAAATTCTCATAGAAAAAAAATAGGGGATCCCTCCACCCAAAACCTTTAATAGCAAAATATCAATTCAGGGGCAGACAATGCAAGGGATTATACTAATCAATTATTTCTTATGGCCTGTATCAAGCCCGGCATTTTTAAATATTACATCATAGAACTCAGGCCTTGTAAAATCAGGCTGCATGGCCTTTTTGAGTCCTTTATACCCCTGGCCCATACGGTCTATCTGCCTGAGTGCATCAATAAATTCATCGAGCCTTTTCAGTGGTAATGAGAATATGACCTTGTCTTCATCGGTCAGGGCCCTTTCATATTCGCCGGGATCAGGAAAAGTAACCCTGTATTTTCCATTCAGAAAAACAGGTACAAGGGAATATACACATGAGTCAAGTGCCTCAAGGTCTGATTCTACAGCATATTCACCTCTTGAAAACTTTAATCCCATGAGCATGGTTCTCAGCTGTGCATTGTTGGAATAGATCAGTATAACATCGGGAATAAACTCTGCTGTTTTAAGAGGAGCAGATAATATACCGATATATTTTCCTGTCGGGAGCGACGGGAGTTCATTCGTTAACTCCCTTGTCCATTTGAGAATTCCCTTCATGGACTCGGGGGCTTCATCTATACCGGCATCAATAACATCAGGAGAAACAAGCCCGTAAGCAACAAGGGGCGCCCAGCACCACTGGTCTTCCTTCAGTATTGCTACTGTCTCTCCCTCACGTCTTGACATGGCAAATGCCTGACACTGTGCAAGATGAATTCCTCTGTCTCTTTTGGGCCTTAAGGCATTATGAGGTATCTCATCTTCACTTTTAATAAATTTCACTGCTATGGGAGATGTTTTCAGTCTTAAAAGATCCTCTATTTCACGGCCGCATTTATTAATTTTT
>CAZSZQ010000196.1:2096-5106 GCA_964610475.1 uncultured Desulfatiglans sp. | reverse complement strand
CTTTGCCTTCACCCACCTCATCACCTCTTTCCAGCCCGGCTTTGTGCCAGTGCGCAGGATGCCCACCCTGTATATCTTGCCTGCAATCGGGAAAATGACGATAAGTGTCGCAATATTGATCAGGCACGAAATAAGCGGATAGATAAAGGACATATCCACCAGCGTAACCCTGCATGGCATGACAAGTATGGTTGCAAATGGCACATAGGATGCCACAACAGCTATCCGGTTATCAGGATTATTCAACAGGGTAAAACAGATAAAAAAGGGTATCATAATAAGAAAAATAACAGGAAACACACCCTGCTGAGATTCCTGCGGGTCATTGAAGATGGCGCCCACCATTGCAAACAAACCCTGATATATCAGCATGCCAAGAAAAAAATTGAACAAAAAATATATAAGATAGCCATAACTTATATCAAACTTCAGATTATCAGGCAAAGTGATCCATGATGTTGCCATCAGGATAATCAGCGGTAAAAGCCATATAATCATTTGCGAAAGCGAGGTTATTGAAGTTCCGAATATCTTTCCGGTCATCAATTCCCTGCTGCTGACACTTGAAAGGAGGACCTCAACAACCTTGCTGGTTTTTTCTTCAAGAACAGAAGACATGGTCATTGTGCCGCTTATCAGAAGGCTTAAATAAAGTAAAAAGGCAAATAAAAAGGCCAGTATCATGTTGCCCTTGCCCTGTTCTTCTATTTTTTCCTCCTTTGACACCTTGAAATTATTAAACTTTACAGAGGTCCTGGCAAAATTCAGATCCTCATTTGTTAATGATCTTCCGGAAAAATATTGATCAACAAGCACATTGTTTATCGGGCTATTCATTTTAATATATATAGTCTGCTTGTTAGGTGTTTTGGCATAATAATCCACCTTCTTATCCTCAAATGCCTTTTTGGGTATATAAATAATTCCTGTAAGCCTGTTTGAGAGGAGTTCTGCTTTTCTGTCTTCTATATGGGATTTAAGGTTATCTGAAGATATAGTGTTATATGAGATGTCCCATGATCCGTCTTTAACAAAATCAAGGCCTGAAAAAACCTTTTTACATGCATCTGCTATATCCTGGGATTCCGCTGCAATTTCAAGCCTTGTCCCTTTATCCCCCTGATAAAGAACCATTAACGCCTGAAAACCGATTATGAGACACATAAAAAAAGGCATTAACAGGGTCATAAAAATAAACGCCTTTGACATGAGTTTATCACGCAATTCCCTTTTGATGACTGCGAGTATTCTGTAATTAAACAAAGCTCATTTCCTCCTTTAGTGTGCCTCCGGCCATTTCAATAAATATCTCGTTAAGGGATATGCTGGCACTTTCAAAACTGATAACCTTCACTTTATTATCAATAAGCAGTCTCAGTAACTCCTGTGACTGGTCTGCGTTTTTTAACACGATTCCGACACTGTTTCCAAAATCCGATATATGATCAATAATAGGGTGCTTATCGAGGAAAAAGATATCTCCCTGATATGTGAGTTTTACATTGTTCTTTGAAAAACCAGCCTTAATTTGGTTGAGGTTTCCATTTAAAATTATCTTTCCTTTGTCGATCATTGCAATATGATCGCACAGCTTTTCAGCAAAATCCATGAGATGAGTGGAAAATATGATTACCTTACCCTCTTTCTTATGCTCAAGTATTATATCCTTCAGTAAATTCGTATTGATTGGGTCCAGACCTGAAAACGGTTCATCGAGGACAATGAAGTCCGGATCGTGGATGATTGTTGATATAAACTGAACCTTCTGTTGATTACCTTTTGAAAGGGTCTCCAGTTTTGAATTCATCCGGTCGGCGAGATCGAATCTTTCAAGGTATTCTTTTGCCTTTTTTATAATATCCTTCCCCTTTTTATCCTTGAGTGCTGCGAAAAAGAGAATTGTTTCAAGAACCTTCATCCTTTTATAAAGGCCTCTTTCTTCAGGAAGGTATCCTACACGCGCCCTGAACTCATGATCTACAGGCCTGCCCCGGAACATTATTTCACCGGAAGTCGGCATGTAGATGTTCATGAGCATCCTGATAGTTGTTGTTTTTCCTGCCCCGTTTCGCCCTATAAGACCGAAAATAGAGCCTTCAGGTACTTCAAATGAGGCATTATCCACCGCCTTAAGGACATCAAACATTTTCGTAAGATTTCTGACTTCAAGTGCTGGCATGGGTTTTCCTGTTTCAGATTAATTTATTTTAATGAACCTCAACACTCTATTCACGCCTGTATGGCTATACAAACAGGCGCAAGGTAAGACTATGTAAAATATCAAAAGCTTTTTGAATACTAGCACCTTTATATAAAATGTCAAAACTGTTTTCATCAAAGACATGCCTTTAATATGCTGCTGAATTCTCTGGCTGCGAGTGAATGTATCCCCTTTGCAGGATATATTAAGCCAAGCTCCCTGCATTCGCTTTTTTTAAAAACATGGATTACCTTGAGTTTATTCTCCTTTATCTCCGATTGAAGTGATATCAGGGGAACAATAGATATCCCGAAGTCAAGCTGGACCAGTTTTTTTATTACCTCAATATTCCCCAGCTCCATTGTGATTTTCGGCTTGAGGTTTTCCTTTGCGAATCTTTCATCTATATATGAACGGGTATTGGAACCGTGATCCAGGAGCAGAATGGGGTAATCAGTGAGATCACGAAAATTTACCTTCTTTCTTTGAGCCAGCATGTGAAATGGTGAACATATTACTACATCTTCCCTGATAATCAATGTTTCAAATGCCAGTTTTGGATTATCAACAGGCAGTGTTACTATCCCAATGTCTGCATCACCTGCAATAACCTGCGCTGCTGAAACAGGCGATGGCTTACAATGTATACGGACATCAATATCAGGATATTTGACCCTGAATTTTTTTAAAACATCGGGTAGAATATAATAGGCGGTAGTATCACTTGTACTAATGGTAAGTTTTCCATGCTTCAACTCTTTAAGGGCATCTATCCTGAACAAACCCTGTTCCAGACTTCTAAATGCATCG
>CAZSZQ010000196.1:0-1996 GCA_964610475.1 uncultured Desulfatiglans sp. | reverse complement strand
GATTTAATAAATATTATTAATTTGCCTTATATTTAAAGCACCAATAAGATTGGAAATCAATAAATTAATTTATTAATGCAAAATATAACGAACAGGAAAAATGAGATGACGGTAAAAGCAATTGTGGGCGCAAACTGGGGAGATGAAGGAAAGGGTAAAATAATAGACTGGTTATCCTCTGAGGCGGATGTTGTAGTCCGGTTTCAAGGGGGGCAAAACGCAGGACATACAATCATTAACGAATATGGTAAATTTGTGATGCACCTTCTGCCATCAGGGGTCTTTTATCCGAATATCTTAAATGTACTTGGTCCTGGTGTTGCACTTGATATCAAGGCTATCTTAAATGAACTTAAAGAACTTAAAAAGCATAGTATTATACCAAAAGTATTTATTTCAGACCGTACTCAGGTAGTCTTACCTTTTCATTTGCTTTTTGATAAATATGAAGAGTTGAGGCTGGGCGATGCAAGATTCGGCTCAACCCAGAAGGGTATTGCACCCTTTTATTCCGACAAATATATGAAGCTGGGTATCCGTGTATCGGATCTGTCTGAAAAAAAATATTTAATGGAAAGAGTGGAAAGATCACTTTCAGGTAAAAACATACTTCTTGAGCATTATTATAAACAAGAACCTCTTAAACCCGGAAATATCGTTGATGAACTGTTTGATATGTATAGCGAAATAAAGCCTCTTGTATGCAACACGACTCAGATACTTCACAGGGCTATTTATGAAAATAAAAATATCCTGCTTGAAGGGCAGCTGGGAGCTTTGCGCGATCCTGACCATGGGATCTATCCATTTACTACATCATCGTCAACACTGGCAGGTTTTGCATCTGTCGGCGCAGGGATTCCCACATATGCCATCAACGATATTATATGTGTGACAAAGGCATATTCCACCTGCGTAGGTGCAGGGCCGTTTGTGACAGAAATCAGCGGAAATGAGGCAAATGATCTGCGAGAAAGAGGCGGTGATTCCGGCGAATATGGGGCGACAACCGGACGACCAAGAAGAATGGGCTGGTTTGATGCTGTTGCGACAAAATATGGCTGTATTCTGCAGGGCGCAACAGGTATTGCCCTTTCGATGCTTGATGTTTTAGGCTACCTTAAAAATATCCCCCTGTGTATTGGTTATGAGATCGATGGGAAGATAACAATGGAGTTTCCGGTTCAGACGGAATTATTAAAGGCCAGGCCAGTTTATGAATTCATAAAGGGGTGGCAGTGTGATATCAGAGGTACAGGTTCATTTGATAATCTGCCGGACAGGGCAAAAAAATATGTTAAAAGGATAGAGGAACATATAGAAATACCGGTCAGATATATATCAACGGGTCCAAGAAGAGAGGATATTATTGAAGTTGAAAGGGGATAAACATGCTTCCAAAGGGAATACTATTTGATCTTGATGACACGATTATTGCCTACAGCGCCAATTCAAAGGCCATATGGAAAGAGGTATGCGAGGAATTTTCAAAGGAAAACAATAAACTTGAACCTGAATCCCTTTACATGACAATAAAAGAGGTAAGCAACTGGTACTGGGGAGACCCTGAAAGACACAGGAGAGGCCGGGCTGATTTAAACAGGGCAAGAAGGATTATTCTGGAGATGGTCTTTGAAAGGCTTGGTGTTGATGATATCCCCCTTGCCCATATGATTGGCGAGACATTTCAGAAGAGAAAAGAGGAAGGGCTTTTTCTGTTTGATGGCGCCATTGATACCCTGGAATACCTGATTCAAAATAATGTTGCGCTCGCACTTATGACAAACGGCGAAACGGAAAAACAGAGGGAGAAGATAAGAAGGTTTGGCATCAAAAAATACTTTTCGGTAATCCTCATTGAAGGTGAACAGGGTTTTGGAAAGCCCGATGAAAGGGTGTTTATTAAGGCCCTTGAGGGGATGAATCTTATGCCGGATAAGTGCTGGGCAGTAGGGGATAACCTTGAATGGGATGTTGCGGGCCCGCAGAAGATGGG
>CAZSZQ010000195.1:0-6304 GCA_964610475.1 uncultured Desulfatiglans sp. | reverse complement strand
AAATAGGATAAGTGAGATTGTGAATGGAAAAAGAGCTATTACCGCTGATACAGCATTGAGGTTGGAACGATATTTTGGAATTGAGGCTCAGTTTTGGCTGAATCTACAGACCGAATTTGATCTGAGAATAATGAAACGTAAAATCGGAGCTGATATTGAAAAGCGGATTATCCCGGTAAAGCATATTGATGAAGGTGTTCATCAATATGCGAGGGCATAACCTGCATCTGGGATAGTGGATATTGATATTATCAATATTTTATAAACCGGTTGTGAAAAAACCGGGTGATAAAGCTTGAAATTTTTCAAATCAACTTCTATTCATTTTTCCCCGAAGGAACAAATAGGAGTAGATCCCGGTATCTTTATTGAACGCTTACTGCCCTGGGGTTTTTAACTGGAATACCGTTTGGTTCTATATTCTGCATCCCTTGGCAGCTCTTTTCCCCTCTCCTTTTCAAAATCTATCTCCGCCTTTGTGCAAGAGAGAAAAAAACTTTAAAGCTTGGTTTCTTTTATATTAATTCCTTATACTCCTCGATTGATGATTATCATATTCTTTTAACATTAATAATGGCGGGGCTGTCATTTCAGGGTCTTATTCACAGATATGTGCAGATAGAACTCCTTGCCCATATAGGTATTGTCCTTTTCAAGCTTTTCCATTCTCTGTCGTACCGATCATATTCTCAATCTGCTTTTAAAGGAAAAGGCGTTGAAAAGAACAATTATTTTTTGAGTAGAACAATTAATTACGAATTAATCAAGGGCCTCCGGTTTTAAATATCTAGATATTTATTGCATTTTTCGATCATTTTTTCCCTTTTAATGTCAGGGCCAGGATACCGGCTATAATCAAAAGCACACCGGCTGTGATAAAGGAAGAGTTATAGCTTCCTGACGTGGAATATAGCATCTGGGAAAGTCTTCCCATTATGAATCCTCCCACACCCCAGGCTGTAAAAACGATACCATAGTTGATGCCGAAATTTTTTAATCCCCAGCTGTCTTTTGTAAACGATGGGAAAAGGGAAAGGTTTGTTCCATAATTAAAACCTATCAGGGTGGCTATCAGTACGAGAATTATACTGTTTGTGCTGGCTGATCCAATCACCGGAATTGACACGAACATGAGTACCGCCTGAAAAAGAAGCATTATAACAAGGGTTATTTTTCTGCCTATCTTGTCAGATAAAAATCCCGCTATGATCCTTCCTCCCGCATTTCCGATCGCCATAATCGCCACTGCGAGAAAGGCCATTTCTCCCATGCTCTTTTTAGCCATCTCGGCAACGCTCCCTATTACCATGAGTCCGGCTCCGGAGCCTATAAAATAGAGTAACCAGATTTTATAAAAGACCCCTGTCTTAAGCAATTCCGAAGGCAGATAATCTGCCCGGGTTGCGGCGGATGTCTTTGAGACGGAAGGGATACTGCCCTCAGGGACATAACCTGCAGGAGGATTTACCAGCATAAGAGAGAGGAGACATACAACAATAAAAAACGCGATTCCAAAGAAAAGCATTGCCTTTTGAATGCCCCAGCCCCCTATAAGAAACTGAGAAAGGGGTGCGATATAAACAGATGCCAGGCCGAACCCGGCGACAACCATCCCCGCTATTAGACCTGTCTTTGAAGGCGGGAACCATTTCAGAGCAGGCGGTGTGGCCGCGGAATAACCGAATCCTATTCCCACGCCGGCGAATACCCCAAATCCTATAATCCATGTAACATAACTCGTGGTTGTAGATATCCAGATCAGGCCGATTCCGACAAGAATGCCTCCTAAGAAGGATGTGACCCTAGGACCGTACTTGTCCTGGCATTTCCCGGCCAGTATCATTGAGAACGCAAAAATTATACAGCATACCGCGTAGGGATCATTAAGAGATGAGACATTCCAGTCAAATGCACCGGCAGCGCCCGATTCAATAGATTCCTTGATTGCGCCTTTAAAAATACTCCAGGCATATAATATTCCAAGGGCAAGGTTGATGCCTGTCCCGCTCAGTGCGACCGCCCAACCCCTATTTTTTATCTGTTGTGACATAATAACTCCTTTAACTAAGCACTTATAAAATACCGAAGACCCGTATGTAATTGGAATCTTCGGTATATGTAAAAAGGTGTCTTTAAATATTCTACTCAGGGCCAGGACTCTATTTTCTCCTGAGCCCAAAGCCCTGGACTGTTTTATTACTGCCTGCCAGTCACCAGTTTGTCCACAACATCCGGTTCTGCGAGGGTAGATGTATCCCCAAGAGCATTTACTTCCCCTTCGGCTATCTTTCTGAGTATCCTTCTCATGATCTTACCGCTTCTTGTTTTGGGAAGCGCATCGGCAAAATGCAATTTGTCCGGAGAGGCTATAGGCCCTATCTCCTTTCTGATATGGGCGACAAGGGTCTTTTTGAGATCATCCGACGCGGTGTACCCTTTCTTAAGCGTTACATAGGCGTAGATTCCCTGTCCCTTTATGTCATGGGGGAACCCAACGACCGCTGCTTCGGCTACAGACTCATGGGCTACAAGGGCGCTTTCAATTTCAGCGGTGCCAAGCCTGTGACCGGATACGTTGATAACGTCATCAACTCTTCCCATCAGGAAGTAAAAGCCGTCTTCATCCTTTCTCGCGCCGTCTCCTGTGAAGTAGCGTCCGGGGGCCTGTACAAAATACTGGCTCTTAAACCTGTCCGGATCGCCATATACCGTCCGCATCATTCCAGGCCAGGGTTTCCTGATATAGAGGTGTCCGCCTTCGTTGACATCGGCTTCACTGCCGTCTGCGCGAAGTACTACTGGATCAACACCGAAAAATGGTTTAGAGGCTGAGCCCGGTTTCATTTTCATAGCACCCGGGATACCGCCGATAAGATGACCTCCGGTTTCTGTCTGCCACCAGGTGTCTGTTATAGGACATTTTTCCTTGCCTATCACAGTGTAGTACCACATCCATGCCTCGGGGTTGATGGGTTCGCCAACGCTTCCGAGGAGTCTGAGGCTGCTCAGGTTTCTTTTATTTGGCCAGTCATCGCCGTTTTTCATGATCGCCCTTATGGCCGTGGGAGCGGTGTAAAAGACGTTCACGCCGTACTTCTCGATCACTTCCCAGAAGCGGTCAGGCTGCGGGTAGTTGGGAACGCTTTCAAACACTATGGATGTTGCACCTACCGAAAGAGGCCCATATACTATATAGCTGTGTCCTGTTACCCAGCCTATATCAGCGGTGCACCAGTAAACGTCTTCATCCTTAATATCAAATACATATTTCATCGTCATGGTGATAAAAAGAAGATATCCCGCAGTTGTATGGAGTACTCCCTTTGGCTTTCCCGTGCTTCCGCTCGTATACAATATAAACAGGGGATCTTCTGCGTCCATTATCTCGGGTTCGCAGAAAGGTGAAGCCTTGGCCATCAGATCATGCCACCATAAGTCCCGGCCTTCCTTCATTTTCGTTTCCTTGTTTATCCTGTTTACAACTATACACTTCTTTACGCTCGGACATACATCCATAGCGGCATCCGCTGAGTCCTTGCTTGATAATACCTTGCCTGACCTGTATCCGTAGTTGCAGGTGATGAGTGTTTCTGCCTTGCAGTCCTGAATGCGGTCTTTCAGCGCATCGGAGCTGAAACCTCCGAATACAATGCTGTGAATAGCGCCGATCCTGGCGCAGGCCAGCATGGCAACCGGGAGTTCCATTATCATTGGAAGATATATGGCGACCCTGTCTCCCTTTTTTACCCCTAATCCCTTTAATGCGTTGGCGAATTTGCAGACTTCCCTGTGCAGTTCCTGATATGTGTATGTTTTTGATTCCTCAAGAGGTTCACCCTGAAAGATCAGAGCGGCCTTGTTCTTTCTCCATGTTTTCAGGTGGCGGTCAAGGCAGTTATATGTAAGGTTAATCTTGCCGCCCTGAAAATATTTTACCTTGATCTTATCTTTAAAATCGTACTCCTCAACAGGACCGTCCCATTTTTTGTACCAGTCAAGATACTTTTCAGCCATCTCACCCCAGAAACCGTTAGGGTCTTCAATTGATCTTTTATAGAGCTTATCGTATTCCTTTGCGCTTTTTAAAAAGGCATTATCAACAAACTCCTTGGAAGGTTCGAATACTCTCTTTTCCATATAGACGGATTCGACTTGTTTTTCTTTCTTGTCAGACATTTTAGTTCTCCTTTAAGTTAATAAATAAAAATGAAATAAGATACTCTAAAAAATATATATATCTAATGGAAGATGACATCTTAAATACCTCTTATAATTGAGCAAATTATAACTGTTTTAATAGAACAGAGATCAAAGAGCGGTTTATACAATAATAAATATCAGAAAACAGGAGTAATCTCATTTTTTGGGAAAGCATAAAGTTTTTATAAATATATCAACTGGATATACATAATTTCCTGGATTCAATCCGTTTTGATTTTATTAATACTTAAAAAAATTCTCCTTTTTATAATAGCCTCTTTGACGCAGCTGCCTGAAATACCCTCACATTCTGGAAACAGTTATATCAGGATAAATAATGTCGTTTTCCACTCAAAATTGGGGGTTAAATATCAACTTTACTGAAATATTACAATATAATTCGTAATAAAAAAAATAGATCTGAAAATTAAAACATCTTGAAAATATTCGCAGATCAAAATAATATGTTTTCGTATTCTCGTGCCTCCGAGAAGAGCGTATTACTTTTAGGCTCATACGGGCTTTATCATAAAGGATCTTCGGGATGTATTTTATGGCTGCAAAATATATTTTAACGAAGGTCTATGCCTAGAGCTGCCTTATATTTTTATTGTCTTACTTTAAAAAAATAATATATAGTTTAAGGCAGTTTTTTTGGATTGATTTAAAATCAGGATTATATAAATGGATTCTTTTATTTCAGAGTGGGAAAAAACCTATCCGGAAAAGTTTGTTTCCAAGGATGAAATCTTTAAAGATATAGGCAGGGGAGATAAAATATTTGTAAGCACCGGGTGCGGTGAACCTGTATTTCTTGTAAATGAGCTGGTAAGATATGTTGAATCGCATCCTAAGGCCTTTGCGGATGCCGAACTGTTTCAGGTATGGACACTCGGTGTTAATGTATATACCGAAGAAAAGTTCAACTATAATTTCAGGCATAATTCCTTTTTTATAAGCGATAAATCAAGGGATTCTATCAATATGGGGCTCTCAGATTACACCCCGATTTTTCTTTCACGCGTACCTGATCTGATACATAAAAAGTATATCAGGTTTGATGTTACACTTATCCAGACCTCTCTCCCTGATAGGAATGGAAATGTAAGCCTCGGCATAAGTGTTGATATCTGCAAGGCAGCTGTAGAAAATTCCAGTCTTATAATTGCCCAGATGAATGCAAACATGCCGCGTGTACACGGCAATACATTTGTTAATTTAAAGGATATACATTATGCTATCCGCCATGATGAACCTCTGCTTGAATACAAGCCTTTGGTTCCGGGTGACATCGCAAGACAGGCCGGAAAATATGTTTCAAAAATAGTGAATGATGGTGACACTATCCAGATCGGTTATGGAAGCCTTCCGAATGCGATTCTTGAGAATCTGAAGGATAAGAAAAACCTCGGAATACATACAGAGCTTCTTACAGATGCGGTTGTTGACCTGATCAAGCTCGGGGTAATTAACAATTCCAAAAAAACAATAGACAAAGGACGCACAGTCGCTTCCTTTTGCATGGGAACACAGAAGACCTATCAGTACATTGATGATAACCCTAAAATGGATTTCAGGACAATAGATTACACAAATAACCCGCTTGTTATCTCCCGCATACAAAATATGACAGCTATTAATTCCGCTTTGCAGATCGATCTTACCGGACAGGCCAGCGTGGAATCGGTAGGAGGCAAGTTTTACAGCGGAATAGGCGGCAGCGCTGATTTTATGCGCGGTGCATTGCTCGCCCCTGGCGGTAAAACAATCCTTGCTATTGAATCCACTGCCAGGAATGGAGAGGTCTCACGTATCGTGCCACAACTTGAGACGGGAACCGGTGTCACCCTGAACAGGGGAGATATTTTTTACGTTGTTACCGAATATGGCATCGCATATCTCCATGGTAAGAATATCCGCGAACGTGCGATGGACCTGATCGCAATTGCGCACCCAAAGTTCAGGGAATGGCTTATCAAAGAAGCTAAACGATTGAATATCATATACAAGGACCAGGCGTTTATTCCCGGAAAAAGCGCGGAATACCCGGAATACCTGGAGGAGTACAAGACAATAAAAGGCGGTCTTCAGCTGCTTTTCAGGC
>CAZSZQ010000194.1:2479-6326 GCA_964610475.1 uncultured Desulfatiglans sp. | reverse complement strand
TATTAATACTTATAGGGAGATATAACATGCCAAAAAAAATATTGATAATAGGCGGAGTGGCCGGCGGAGCTACAGCCGCTTCAAGGGCAAGAAGGCTGGATGAATCCGCAGAGATTATTCTCTTTGAAAGAGGTGAATACATTTCATTTGCCAACTGCGGTTTACCCTATTATATCGGTAAAATAATCAAGGAAAGAGAGAGCCTTCTCGTAACCACTGCAGGAGCATTCAAGGCAAGATATAATATAGATATCAGACCATTCTCTGAAGTTAAAGAAATTGACAGAGTAAATAAAGAGATAACTGTAAAGGAAATAAAATCAGGGAAAATATATAAGGAAAGCTACAGCAAAATTATCCTTTCACCCGGGGCTGAACCACTGAGGCCGCCTCTTGAGGGAATAAACCTTGAACATATATACAGCTTAAGGAGCATACCTGATTCCGATCTTATAAAAGCACATGTGGATGAAAATAAACCCGGGTCAGCAGTAATTGTGGGAGGCGGTTTTATTGGCCTTGAAATGGCTGAAAATCTTGTCCTTCGCGGAGTAAAAGTAACAATCATAGAGATGCTTGATCAGGTTATGACCCCGGTTGATTATGAAATGGCATCCATCGTTCATACCCATCTTAAGGATAAGGGGGTATCGCTGATCCTCGGTGACGGCGTAAAATCATTTTCAAAAGCAGGCAAAAAGATAAAGGTTGCAACCGCTAAGGGTACTGAAGTTGAATGTGACATGGTCATACTCTCTATCGGGATCAGGGCCGAAAGTATTCTTGCCAGAAATGCCGGGCTAAAAATCGGAAAACGGGGCGGTATAATTGTGGATTCAGGCATGAGGACATCTGATCATGACATATATGCCGTAGGAGATGCCGTGGAGATCAGAGATTTTGTTTCGGGATTTCCAGTAATGACAGCCCTTGCCGGTCCTGCAAATAAACAGGCGCGTATAGCCGCTGACAATGCTATGGGCAGAAGCACAACCTTCAAGGGCACCATCGGAAGCTCAGTTGCAAAGGTATTTGATCTGATAGTTGCCTCCACAGGCAATAACGAAAAAACATTGAAACAGAATAGCCTTCCTTACATGGTAAGTTATACACACTCAGGATCTCATGCCGGTTATTACCCTGATGCAGATATGATGGCGATCAAACTTATTTTTTCACCCGGCAGCGGAAGGGTGCTGGGGGCTCAGATTATAGGCGGCAAAGGAGTGGACAAGAGGATTGATGTTCTTGCAACTGCCATTTACGGGTCTATGACTGTGTATGATCTTGAAGAACTCGAACTGGCATATGCCCCGCCCTTTTCTTCAGCAAAGGATCCTGTAAATATAGCAGGTTTTGTGGCTGCAAACATGCTTAAAGGCGATGTGCAGACTGTCAACTGGGATGATCTCAGTGAGATAGAACCTGAAAATGAAATACTCATTGATCTCAGGGATAAAAAGGAGCTTGATGAATCCGGCCTGATAGAAGGGGCGCTGCATATACCCCTGAATGAACTGAGAGGAAGACTCCACGAGTTGGATAGGCAAAAAGGTTATATTCCATTCTGTGCCATAGGGCTGAGAGGGTATCTGGGATACAGGATTCTAATCCAAAACGGATTCAGGGCAAGAAACCTGAGCGGAGGATATAAAACCTACAAGGTAACTAAAAAATGATGTTTTATTGCTGAATAAACCACTTATCAGGGGATATATCAGATGGCAGACACAATAAACGTACTGGCAGGGAAAATTGCACCTGAAGACTTGCTTATTGTCCCTGAAAAACTCGAATCTGCCTATTATATGAATGATATAAAGGGGCCTGTTTCATTCGGAACCTCAGGGCACAGAGGGAGTTCAGTCTCAGGGACATTTAACGATGCCCATATAGAGGCCATCTCCCAGGCCATATGCGAATACCGCGTACTGAATAAAATTACAGGCCCCCTTTTTATGGGGTTTGATACCCATGCCCTTTCAATACCGGCTTTCAGAACCACCCTTGAGGTGTTTGCGGCAAACAGTGTGGATACAGTAATCCATAAAGATGATCAGTTTACACCCACGCCTGTAATATCATTCCTTATTATTGATTATAATAAAAACAATAAGAACCGTTATGCAGACGGTGTTGTCATAACCCCGTCACACAATCCGCCCCGGGACGGGGGAATTAAATATAACCCCCCCAGCGGAGGCCCGGCAGATGTGGATGCCACAGACTGGATTCAGAACAGGGCGAACGAGATCATTAAAAATAACGGCAGGGATATAAAAAGAATTCCATATGAAAAGGCCAGGAAAACAGATACAGTGCATGAGCAGGATTTTATAATGCCCTTTGTCAGATCTTTATCCGGTGTAGTTGATATGAACCTGATAAAAGATGCCGGTATCAAGATAGGTGCCGACCCTATGGGCGGTTCAGGCGCAGGGTTCTGGGAACCCATTGCCGGTTTCTACGGACTTGATATCGATGTGGTAAATAAAAAAACAGACCCCACATTCCGTTTCATGACAGTAGATTCGGATGGTCAGATCAGGATGGACTGTTCTTCACCCTATGCAATGGCAGGCCTGATAGCGATGTCCGGCAGGTATGACATCGCATGGGGAAACGACCCCGACTTTGACAGGCATGGTATTGTATGTCATGACGGTTTAATGAACCCCAACCACTATCTCTCTGTTGCCATATGGTATCTTTTAAGAAACAGACCTCTCTGGAACAGCGGCATATCTATAGGCAAGACGCTTGTAAGCAGCAGCATGATTGATATGATTGTAAAAACCGGCGGGAAAAATCTATATGAAGTACCAGTTGGTTTTAAATGGTTTGTCCGGGGACTTCTGGACGGCAGTGTGGCATTCGGAGGTGAAGAAAGCGCAGGGGCATCCTTTTTGAGGATGGACGGCTCAGTGTGGACTTCAGACAAAGACGGCTTCTGCATGACACTCCTTGCTGCCGAGATACTTGCGAAAACAGGCAAATGCCCCTCTGATATATATAAAGATATCCTTATACCTGAACACGGTGAGCCCTTCTATAAGAGGGAAGATGGCTCTATCAGCAATGAACAGAAAAAAATATTAAGAGACCTGAAACCCGAAATTATAAAAACCGCATCGCTGGCCGGGAAAAGAATAGAAAAAATCATGACTCATGCACCGGGTAACAATGCACCCATAGGAGGGGTAAAAGTGACACTGGAAGGAGGATCATGGTTTGCCATAAGACCTTCAGGTACAGAACCCAAGATGAAGGTATACATAGAAAGCTTTGAAGGAGAGAAGCTCTGGCAGGGGATTTATAATGAGGCCTTACCGCTCATATTCGGAAACCTGGTGTGAATCAGCCCTCACCATTGTCTTTGCACTGTCTGGAAACGATTATGATCACTCCCTGAGCTTCCAGAGACTTCACATTTTCAAGACAGTCATTGCTTTACCACAGTCGTCTTGCTCAAGGTAGAGAACGACGCCATAACCTGCATTTATATCGGCAATCCCGCTAGCTTCATGGACATGGATACCGGCAAGGGATAGTTTTTTGTAGATACCGGCCAGGGCGCCAGCTTCTTCATCTCCCTTGATTAACAGGGCAGAATAAGGACCATCTAATTTTATCCCCGCTTCCCTGGCCCCATTTGTCAAGGTATAGCTGTCTTTTGCAAAAAGAGTGAATTGCGTTTTATTCGGTTTTACGGGAATCGCTTTGAAAGCGTGGAAATCAATCCCGGCTCCTACAACCGTAGAAAGCAACTCTGATGCGGTGGAGATTTGCCCGTCGATGGTTATGTTGTAGTATTCGACCTGCAAAATATCAAGAGCCATAATTTCTC
>CAZSZQ010000194.1:0-2379 GCA_964610475.1 uncultured Desulfatiglans sp. | reverse complement strand
TATATTTTCAGCGGAACAAATTCCTTATTACAAATCTGGCAACAGCATTTTTTCAAATCATAGTAATTTTTATATTGCTGATCCAAATTCTTCATTTTTCTAAAATCACTATTATCTAATCCTTCAAGGACACTTTGATCAAATTCAAAATACTGGCTTCCTTCATATTCTTCATCCGTTATGACGGAATTTTGTATTTTTGCATATCCGTATTTTTCAAAGGGAATAAAAGCAGAATCATCATTTTCAGGCTGATTATTAGAAATATGGAAACCGTTCTGATTAAAAAAATCCAATAAAGAGTATTTTTCAATTTTAAGCCATTTATCTACCCAATGAGACCCTAACTCTGCTGAAATTTCACCCATGCCTGCACACCCGCTGAAGTTAAACTGAACGTACCATTCAGTTTTATCTAAAGTTTTCTCTCCCCGAAAGAAAATGCTCATGGTTTTTATTTTTAAATATTCAATAAACTGTCCGGTTGCAGAGTGAGGTTGAGATATAAACCGGTTTAAAAATTCTTGAAACATATCAATAAGCTTATCAAAACAAGGTTGATTGATATCAATGATTGTCAGGTTATTACCTAATGGTGTTTCTTTAGGGGAAACATATTTTTTTATTCCAAATATTCTTTGAATAAATGTTGGTTTTGTTTCTCTTTTTTCAAGTAATTTGGAATCAATATCTCCATAAATCAAAAAGGCTGAACCGCCCATTTTCTATCTCCATTTAACCCCCGTCATTATTATCCAGGAATACCTTTCGACGGCAATTCATGTTACATGAAATTTCCTATATAAAACCATATCGTTTCCGTATGGTTATTGACAAATCGCCTGCTAAACCAAGTACCCTCTCAGCCAATGGTACTGTAAGAACACCTCCTGCGCCGCAGCTTGGCGTTATAAGGGCCCTCCGTAAAAGTTGCTCCTTGTTAAAACCCTTATTTACTAAAGTATCCATGCCTTCCTCAAAACGGGTTATCAGCGAAGTAATTGATTCAGATGCGGCTGCTTCTTTATCGAGCGTTGGGACAATACCCCAGCCCAGACAACCGCCGCGATCCAGGAATAATCTGAGTTCTTCAGGATAAAGGGTAATGGCCTGCATATGATCATATGCATCAAGGTCAAGGATATCAAGATCAGTGGCCATTAACAGAGACCAGTCGGTATTCTCCTCACAGTGGATGCCTGATAAAGCGCCATTGTTATGTATAGCAGTGACCACCTCATTAATGTCTCTTATTACATCATCCCGACTTATTGTTATAAAGGTTTGTTTGCCAAATCCCAGGAGCGATGGTTCATCGAGAAAAATCATTACCGGAAGACCGAATTCCTTCAATTGAACGATTTGCCAGAGTGCTTTCATAACTATTGTTTTAACAATCACATCATGGAGCTGATCGTCGTAATAGGAACAACGGTCGTCCTGATCCAAAAGGTTTGTACCAAGGGTAAAGGGGCCGGTGACCTGCCCTTTAAGCACAACTGTTCTACCCAGTCTCAGATGTTCAGGAAGACGAGTCGTGAATTCCGAAAAACCCGCTGCATATCTTTTTGAAAGGTGAAATTTTTCAAGGGCGTCATAATCTTTATCATCTATCACAGCCAGGTAATGCTCGTAGAAATGGGTCAATTGCCCAGGGAAGTCATTAATAGATGTAGAAAAATAAAAGCGACCCTCATCCTGAACAAGCGCAGGCATTCCTTCGGTAAACTGTACCATCATATTCTCAAATTGATTACGTTTGGGAAACTGCACCCATGATGCAATCTCAGGTGTGTTCTTAAACATCAGCGCAGTGCCGCGCGCCACATCGGTATGCGGAAGGCTTCCAATCGTAGTAGCCAGGCAGCAAGGCTCAAAAACAGATTGTGACTTTTTTGTATTTGGCATATTCATCTTTATATGATTTCCTTGCTCTCAATTAGAAGGTCATGGGTATATTATCTATTTAGAATTCAATAATCAAATATTATTAACCTGAGTTTTAATGGATATTATCCGCTTGACTATATCCTGCGTCATTCCCGTGCCCGTACGTCCGTCACTCCATGGCATTACTACGGAGGATAGACAAATGGAAATCCATTTGAGGCATCAAATTAAAATAGATGCCCGTCTGCATGGGCATGCCGGAGGGGGTATAATAACACCGGATATCTTTCTGGGCCGTTTTCAATAACAGTTCAGCAGTACACTATTTTGCCTGTAACTCCGCCTTGTACTTCCAATTAAGAAAGTAAAGTACACTAATAAGGAGCATCGGGGTACTCATTGTCAAATAAACTGAAATTGGAAATCTTCCCCATGCCATTGCAATATAAATTATTGGTAAAACAAGAAAAACGATACAGCCAAAAAGTT
>CAZSZQ010000193.1:0-6381 GCA_964610475.1 uncultured Desulfatiglans sp. | reverse complement strand
CTGCCATTCCTGATCTTTTTGCTCAAAGACCGGTAATTGTATTTGGAAAATGGAGAGGTGAATCAGACGGATTCATTGAGGTTAAAGGCCGGACAGGAAAAGAGGCATATTCTAAAAGATTTCGCATGGTTAAAAATAAAAGCAGTGATACAAACGGTGAATTGAAATACCTGTGGGCAAGAAAGAGGATCAGCCGTCTTTCTGATTTTAATACAGAGGAAGATCAGGATATAAAATCGGAGATTACCAGCCTTGGGCTTAAATATAATCTTCTTACAAAATACACCTCATTTATTGCCGTACATGATGTAATAAGGAACACTGAAGGCCAGGCAAATGATATTAAACAGCCCCTGCCACTGCCAAAGGGTGTATCGAATCTAGCTGTTGGGGATTGTGCAAAGGTTCCTGAGCCTGAGCTGTATATTATTGTGTTAATATTGGGTTCTTTAACAGTTGCAGGCATTCTTCGCAGAAAAACGGTTATGATTTTCTCCCGAAGAGCACGCAGAGGCCACAACGAGATCTGATTTTTTAAAATACATAACAAACAGATGGATTATATTGAAATTAGATAAAACATATTAGAAAGCAAAAAAGATGAGTAAAATGGATCATCCAAAAATATCAACAAAAAGATTAAAATCTATAATGGTCGGATCTTATGCCTGGCTTACTGCCATATCTTTTGGCATGGTACTGCTTGATATCCTCTATGCGGGTCTTACACAGGATGCACAAGCAGCTTTCAGAGAGGCTGCTGATTTTATTCTGTCTATAGATGCCCTTACACTATTGGCTGCACTCGGAGCAATAGGGTCTTCTCTGGAAATAAAACCTGCCAGGAATTTGCTGGCTCTCAGCCTTGGATTAATAATACTGGGATTTCTGGTAAATATTACCATTTCTCCAATTCTTGGGAGTGGTTCTTCTCTTGGCCCTGTGATCAGGATAGTATTATCAGGTTCTGTTTCTGTTCTGGCATCTACAGGTTTTTTCAAATACTGCATAAAAATTTAAAAAGGATAGAGATGCTGCTTAAATTCAAGATAAACAAAATTGTAATGATGATCATATGCATTGTTATTGCATGGATATTAAAATATCATTACAGCAACAGCAACAGCGATGATCTCTGGTGGATACTCACGCCTACAGCATCCCTCGTAGAATTCACCGGGGATATGACCTTCGAAAAAGAAATTAACACCGGATATGCAGATCATGAGGGCGGAATCATAATAGCGCCATCATGCTCCGGTGTTAATTTCATGATAATCCTGTTCTGTCTCTCGGCATACATGGGCCTGAAAAAGATAAAAACCACATCTGCACAGTTCATGTGGATCATGGGCAGTGTGGCCGGGGCCTATATCTATACCCTAATTGTAAATACCTTCAGGATTACTCTTTCAATATACAGTATTAAGGTCCATTTTCTGGAGACATGGTTTTCACAAGAGACTGTTCACCTGCTTCAGGGAGTGCTGATTTATTTTATATTTATCCTTATATATAATTCCCTGTTGAACAGGGTCATAAGCCATAATTTTAATAAAAATCCGGATGGACCTCGTATGCTTAACAAGAATTTTCTTTTACCATTATTCTTTTATTTATCATTCACCCTTCTTGTTCCGCTCCTTAATAATGGCGGTCTTCTATTGGATAATGGTTTTACATTGTATGCATTTATTGTATTGATATGCTGTTTTATCGTTTTTACGACAGCTATTCTATTCAGGGTATGTTGTCATTATGCTGCAGTTAAGGTAAAGTGAACCAATTAGATTGGAGTAACCATGAAACACAGGATACTGATCGTTGAAGATGAACCCGCCATCGTTGATAATATCCAGTATGCACTTGAGACAGACGGTTTTGAAACAATATGCTTTTCGGAAGGGAAAAATGCCCTTGAATACCTCGACAGAGAAGATGCTGACCTGATCGTGCTTGATGTAGGTCTGCCTGACATAAACGGTTTTGAACTGTGCAAGGATATCCGAAAGAGAACAGATACGCCTGTTATATTCCTTACTGCAAGGACAGAAGAGGTGGACAGGATAGTGGGCCTTGAGATAGGGGCGGATGATTACGTCACAAAACCCTTCAGTCCAAGGGAGCTTTCAGCCAGGATCAAGGCGGTTTTACGGAGGACAGGATCTGTAAAAGAAAACCCGTCTCAGAACAAGGTGTTTGATGTCGATGAGTCGAGGAGGCGGATAACCTACCGGGGCAGGTCTCTGGAACTCTCACGCTATGAATTCAATATTTTAAAGACATTTATCAGCAGGCCCGGGCATGTTTTTACAAGGGATAAACTCATGGATATGGCATGGGAAGAGCCGGAGGCAAGTCTTGACAGGACTGTAGATGCCCACATAAAAAACATCCGTGCCAAACTGAGAAGTGTTGAACCTGCCATAGACCCGATTATTACTCATCGTGGCATCGGGTATTCATTGAGAGAGGACCTATGAAACTGGGGCTCCGAATCTTCCTGTGTTATTTTATTATCTTTGCAGCCTGTTTCTATTTCCCTACTAACTGGGTCCTGAAACACCTGAGAACACGTTATCTTGAGGGTGTTGAAGACCCGCTGGTTGATCAGGCAAATATCCTTGCCGCAATAGCGGGCGATGAAATGGAGAACGGATCATTCAGCGCTGACCAGTGGGAAAAAATATTTAACAATGTCAAATCCCGTGAGTTGTCAGCAAATATTTATGATTTCAATAAAATGAATGTGGATATGAGTATCTACATTACGGACAGGAATGGGAAAGTAATTTTTGATTCCGAAAACATAAAAAATATCGGAAAAAACATCATAAAATGGCGGGATGTAAGACTTACGCTCGCAGGAGAATATGGCGCCCGCACGACACGAAAAAACCCTGATGATAACAAATCTTCGGTCCTTTATGTTGCAGCACCTATAGAGGTAAAGGGAAAGATCGCTGGTGTATTGACTGTCGCGAAACCTACTACAAATATAAATAATTACATAGACAAGGCGAAACCTCAAATATCAAGGGTCAGCCTGATATCTGCTCTTATTGCCATTGTCCTGAGCCTTCTGGCTACTCTCTGGATAATAAGGCCGATAAACCGTCTGAAACTGTATGCAGAAGATATCAGGCATGGAAGAAGAGCCGCCCTTCCCCGTCTGGATCATACCGAAATAGGGGATATGGGGTTTGCCTTTGAAAAAATGAAGGAGGCCCTCGAGGGTAAAAAATATGTTGAACAGTATATACAGACCCTGACACATGAGATCAAGAGCCCTGTTTCTGCGATAAGAGGAGCAGCCGAACTCCTTGAAGAAAATATGCCTCAGGATAGAAGAGAACGTTTTCTGGCAAACATAAGAAATGAGGCCAACAGGATCCAGGATATTATAGACAGGATGCTTGAACTGGCCGGTCTGGAAAACAGGAAAAAACTCAAAGGCGTTGAAACCGTAAATCTGGACACTATTATAAGGACGGTGATAGAAAGTAAACAGCCCATGCTCCTGAAAAAGAACATCCAGGCAGTAAATAAAACTGATGATGATCTGATTATGAAGGGAGACATATTTCTTTTAAGTCAGGCATTGTCAAATCTCCTGCAAAATGCAATCGACTTTAGCCCGATGAATTCGCAGATCAGGATATCAGCTTCAAAAAATGACAATATGAATATAATCGAAATAGTCGATGAAGGGCCTGGAATACCTGATTATGCCCTTGAAAAGGTCTTTAATAAATTCTTTTCATTGAACAGGCCCGGCACAGACAAAAAAAGTACAGGCCTTGGCCTTAATTTTGTGAGAGAGGTCGCAGAACTCCATCATGGCAAGGTGACTGTTGAAAACATCCCTGAAGGAGGGGTTAAGGCGGCGTTTATAATTTCCAAGGGGAATTAGTTCATAAGATTCAAGGTTCAAAATTCAAAATTATTGGATCAATATTTTAAATAGCCTTACAACTGGTTTGGCAACTTTCCCGATAAACCCGTTTAATTAATTTGTTATTAGTCAAACCCTTGCCAATAATTAAACTCCAGGCATATACACTCATGGCTTTGGCCTTATACAGGACTTCCAGGCGGGAGAGAAAGTCCATCCAATCTTTCTTTTCACTGAATATGTCTATTCCATCAATCCCACGTCCCATGACATGATGTAAAGCACCCGGAGTATCTAATCTCGGTTGTCTCGGCATTGGACATAAGCGGTTGAGTCTGTTAAATGCCAAGGGGGACCCCGTTCTTTTCAAATGTCATAAAAGGATGAAATGTATACCAAATTTTTGTATTCTCTTAATGCTCTTTTTTTATCAATCCGTAGAAGGATATTAATTAATTTTTTCCTTGTTCTTGTCTGTCCCGAATTAATATTAAGTGACGTTTGATATGATTGAATCGCCCTTTTTATTTGATTTTTAAGCATCATTATGTCTCCCATCATTTCATACTTATCTGATGCGGCAAATGAGCTGTCCGGTATCAGATTAAGATGGTTAACCGCTTTATCTATATCCTTTTTTTTGAGATATTTTCCTGCAAGTGACAGGTTGGCATAGGCAGAATAAGGTTTATTCATTTTACTGGACTTTTCCCAGTATTTAACGGCTTCATCCTCCAAACCTCCTGAATCCAATATCACAGCATGTGTGTTATAATATGCTGTCATATCATCCGTTCCCCTTACAGGAAGGTACTCAATAATCGTAAAAAATAATACAATTGATAAGTATACCCATATTCTGCTGTAGCTTTTTTTCTTGATTGATAAAAAAAGTTCTGATACCCCGTGAACCGCAAATGGAATCAGGATTACAAACAAAGGCAGCCTGAATCTTGAAGTTGGAAAAAAGATTATAAGAGTTGCTCCATATATAAGAAATATCATAAAAAGGGCAAACTGTAGCTTTGACCTGGTAAAATTTAAAATAAATGCAGCCATTCCCAGCGGCAGTATAAGGGAAATAGTAAAAAAGGGAATTTTAAAAAAACCAGCAAAATTACTTACAAAACCGATATTATAATGATCACAGGCTTCAAACCTGTTTAAGAACGCCCCACATTTTTCAAGCAGTCCGGTCATGAAATATCCGGGATTTTTTTTGATGTTTTCTATTACCTCTTTAGTCCAGTAATCCGATGATTCAATTGAAGTAAGTTTTTTGCCGGCCTTTCTGCTTGCCTCGATTTGAAATTGAACACTCTGTAAAAAAGGATTTGATGAAGCAAAAGGTACCGGTCGATAATATGGAACTTTGTTATCAGGGTTATTGGCTATATATAGATTAATACCTGTTTGAGGTGCAGTCATGGCCAGATTACCGGTCTTTATATAATTTCTTATTACAAATGGCGAAACAGATATAAAAAAACCAAAGACAAAAACACCAAGTATTATTAAAGCGTATCTCCTTGATGCATTTTTCTTTTCTATGCACCATATTATTAATAAAGGTATAACAGGAATGAGAGGCAAGATGTTAGGCCGCACATTGAGAATAAGACCGGTAAAAATTCCTATAAATAAAATTTTAATATATGCCGGTTTGTATATAGCAATAACGAATAAATAGATTATCAAAGCAAAAAGAAAAACAGATAAAGCGGTTTTTAAGGGCACAACACTATAAAAAATAAAGGGTTTGTAAAGGCATACTACAATACATGCAATAACTCCGGTAATATTATTGAACAGATGTTTTCCTGTTAAGTAGACAAAAAGGCATGTGGATACGCCCAAAACGATATTAAATAAACGAATATATAAAACCTCAGGCGACAAAATCTTATAAATTGCCGCCATAATATAAGCGGGCAACGGCGCCATTTCATATACAGCCGGGGAATTTAAAGTACCTCTGGCAAGGTTTTCTGCCCATGTATGATAAACTCTTTCGTCCCAGAGGAGATAATCAAAATAAACAGTGTTCTTTAAACTTAGGAGTGCAAGGATTCTTATGATTAATGAAAGAAAAAGAATTGAAAATAAAATGAGGTTTGAATTATTCTTTAAACTGATAATACCCTTGCCCATATATACCTTTTATGTACAGATAAAAAAAATTACGCTTTAACCCAGATTTTGCAGTAGAAATCGTTGTGAGGATTGAAAAACCAAAGCGAAACGCGAAGTTGGAACGATTTTGACCCGGAAGCATATGCACAATATGGTGAGGATCAAAATCGTGAAACGAGCGTTGCAGCAAGGTTTTTCAGGCCGCAGTAGATGGCTACTGCAAAATCTGGGTTTAATTGCCTTAAGGTAAACCCCCCGTTTCGCCGGGGGACAAACCGGAGTTTGACTTTTATTTTTTAATATCCAGCACCTCTACAGTATTCTGTATCTTGCCTGTGTAAAATTCAAGGCTA
>CAZSZQ010000192.1:0-6427 GCA_964610475.1 uncultured Desulfatiglans sp. | reverse complement strand
GTTGTCCTGGAACAAGGCATATGAACATTTTATTAAGATTGGGAGGGTAAAAGGGTAGGTATCGATTAACAAGTTATTTGGATTCTTATGGACGTCCCGCTCGAACATGGACGTCCCGCTCGAACACGTCCACAGATAATCATCTATCATTACTGGATTTTTTCTGACTTCATCCATTGCCGGGGTGCTCTGAAAATTTCTCCAGTCGGTATTATAGCAGGCTGAAGCTTTTTCGGCTATGGACTGATAGGTAAATTAATTCAAAATTCAAGGTTGAAAATTTTCACCGCCGCCAAGGCTAAGGCAGGACGGGCAAGATTCAAAATTGCTTTTGGACGCAGAGCACCAAAAACAGTGTTCCGGCGAAAACAGTAGAAACCAGGAAAATTAAATAGTTGACTGAAAACTAATAGCTGAATGCTGAAAGCTTCATCTGGAAATAACCTCTTTCCGGATGAAAAGTAATTAATATATGAAAAACTAATTAATTATGTTAAATAGGGCGGAATTTAATTTTCTGTTTAAAATCTAAATATAAGTACAAATTTTCCGGGGATAATAATGGATAAATCAAGGATTGCGCTTGTTACCGGAGGAAGCGGGGGTATCGGTTCCGCTATTGCCTTTTCACTTGCCAGAAAAGGTTTTGATATCTGGCTTAATTATAACAAGAACCATGCAAAGGCTGAGAAGATTGCAGAAAATATCAGGGGTGAAGGTGTAAAATGCAGTCTGCTGCAATTCGATGTAACCGATATGAATGCTGTAAAAACCACCCTTGAGCCCATGCTTGAAACCGAAACTCCCTATGTGCTGGTTAATAATGCCGGTATCAGCCGTGATGCGCTTATGATTTGGATGAGTCAGGAGGAATGGAAGGATGTCCTTTCAATCAACCTGGATGGATTTTTCAATGTCACAAAAATTGTCTTGAACAGTATGCTCCGTAAAAGAGAGGGTAGAATAATCAATATTGCCTCCACATCAGGCCAGAACGGCCTTGCAGGCCAGGTAAACTATTCTACGGCAAAGGCAGGGCTCATAGGTGCAACAAAATCCATTGCAAAAGAGGTGGCAAAACGCAATGTCCTTGTAAATGCGGTAGCTCCAGGTTTTATAGAAAGTGAGATGACCGAAGGTCTGCCCAAAAAAGATATTCTGCCGATGATACCCCTTGGCCGGTTTGGAAAACCTGAAGAGGTTGCAGCCATTGTCGCCTTTTTATGCTCGGAGGATGCTTCATATATAACGGGCCAGGTTTTTTCGGTAAATGGCGGAATATACATGTAACTTAAATGAATTACCGGAATAGTAAATGTACAGAGTCGCAATCACTGGAATAGGTATTATATCGTGTCTTGGCAATAATATCGAGGCTGTCGGAGATTCGTTAAAAAAAGGCAGATCAGGTATTGTCATAGACGAAATCCGCAGAGAGATGGGTTTTCGCAGCCCTCTGACCGGCGCAATCAAAGGCTTTTCACCGGATGCCTACCTGTCAAGAAAACAGCGGAAAACAATGCCGGATTTTGCGGTACAGGCCTATGCATCAGCCATGGATGCCCTTTCCATGGCCGGCCTTGATGAAGATGATATCAGGAATCCTGAAACAGGCCTGATATTCGGATGCGACTCGAGCTCTGTTGCCGCCGTTGAACAGGTTGATCTTTTAAGAAAATACAGGGAGACAAAATCTATTGGCAGCGGCCTCGTATTCCGTTCAATGACCTCAACAATAACCATGAACCTGAACACGATCCTTAAAACAAAAGGTGCCTGCTGGACCATAAGCTCTGCATGCTCAAGCGGCGGACATGCACTGGGCCAGGCCGCAGGTCTTATTGCACTCGGGCAGCAGGAACGAATAATATGCGGCGGTGCACAGGAGATAAACTGGGAATCCATGTGCAGTTTTGACGGTCTTGGCGCCTTTTCGATAAATCTTGAAGATCCGGCTGCTGCAAGCCGCCCCTTTGATATTTATCGTGACGGGCTTGTTCCAAGCGGCGGTGCTGCTGCAGTAATACTTGAAAGATATGACCTTGCAAAAAAAAGGGGCACCAGGATACTCGGCGAAATTGCAGGGTACGGTTTTTCTTCAGACGGTTCGAACCTGTCTGTACCGGACGGTGAGGGTCTTGGCAGGGCAATGATAAAGGCATTGACTGCAGCAGGAATTACCCCCTCCGAGGTCGACTATATATCTGCCCATGCAACCTCCACCCCTGCCGGGGATGCTGCCGAGGCGTGCAGTATCATAAAAATCTTCGGAGAAAAAACACCATTTATCTCTTCAACAAAATCAATGACAGGTCATGAATTATGGATGTCAGGGGCCTCACAGGTTGTATATTCGGTGATCATGGTTCAGCATGGTTTTATTGCCCCCAACATCAACTTCAATAAACCCGATAAGGGTTTTGAAACACTGAATATAGCAGGCGAGACAAAGTATTTTACACCCCGAAATATCCTGTGCAACGCGGCCGGGTTTGGCGGGACAAATTCCTGTCTGGTTATAAGAGTTGGTAAATGATCTATGATTGTGCGATCATCGGAGCAGGTTTATCAGGCCTTGCCTCCTCAATCGTTCTTTCCAAAAACGGACTTAAGACCGCGCTTATAGAAAGATCACATAAAACATGTCCTCTTGTAAGCGGTTTCAGAAGAAAGTGTCATTATTTTGATACCGGTTTTCATCACGCCGGAGGAATAGGTGAAGGGAGTTCAGGCCGGCTGATGCTCGATTATCTGGGCGTTTCCAGGCATCTTAAAATGCTTTCATTAAAAAAGGATTATTTCGATACTGTCAGGTTCAAAGACAGTTCATTTGAATTCTGTTTTCCCACAGGTTATGAATCGATAAGAGAGGGCCTTTCCAGGGCCTTTCCACAAGATATGAATCTGATAGATAAATACCTTGATGAGATAAAGAAACAGTGCCTGCTGCTTCCATTTCTCAATCTTGATTCTGATATGAAGGCAGTCAATATTTTTGAAATGATCAATGGCGCGAGTCTCGATGAATTTTTATCCGGTTATACCGGCAACAGATATCTCAAGGCAGTCTTAAGTGTACACTGTCTTCTGAACGGAGTCCCTTCCCGCGAGCAGGGGCTGAATAATTATGCATATATTGTGGGTCCCTACTATGAATCGGTAAGCTATATTGAGGGCGGCGGATCCTCACTGGCAACCGCATATGAAAAAACGGCTGTAGAGAACGGAGTGGATATATTTCTGGAAAAGGAGGCTGAAAAAATACTGTTTTCATCGTCAGGAGATATCACTGGTATTGCCTTCAGGGACGGTTCGGAAATAGGTTGCCGAAAAATTATTTCAACAATACATCCCCTGCAGGTTCTAGGCCTTGTGCCCGGGTCACGGTTTCGCCCTTCATATGTGAATAGGATAAAAAGACTTAATGAGACACCCTCCGCCTTTATACTGTATGGAATTTCTGAAACAGACCTGAGCAGCCTCTTTGGGTCAGGTCTTTATCTTATGCCAGCTTCAGGGTATGATTTTGGTGATGGAGGCAAACCCCTGGAGGAACGTCCGGCCAATGTGTTAATTACTGACCGGGGAAAAGAGGAGGATGATTCGGGAAAAGGGTTTATTATAATCTGTCCTGCCTCAATAAAAGAGGTTGAACCATGGGAAAGTTCAACAAGAGGCAACAGGCCAAAGGAATATCTGGCCTTCAAAGAGAAAGTAAAAGAAAGGATGCTGGATTGTTTTGTATCATTTTATCCTGAGCTGAAAAATAAACTGCATGCGGTTGAATGTTCAACCCCACTCACTCTGAGGGATTATTCGGGAAGCCCGTATGGCAGCATGTATGGTGCAAAGCATATGGTAGAGCAATATAATCCCTTTCCCATGACAAGTGTTCAGGGGTTGTATCTTGCAGGTCAGTCCATTGTTGCACCGGGTCTTTTAGGCACTTTGATTTCTGCCTTTCTCGCATGCGGAAATATCCTGGGGCATGATTTTTTAAGAGGAGAATTAAGACGATGGAATTAAGAAGGGTTGTTGTGACAGGTATGGGAGCAATATCGCCTTTCGGTCAGGGTGTGAATATTTTATATGATTCCCTTATGACCGGGAAAAGCGGCATTATTGCCTGCCCGGAACTCAGGACAATGGGGGGGCTTCGCAGTCATGTGGCAGGTCTTGTCGAAAATACTGATCCAATGATGATTCCCAGAAAACATCGTCGTTCCATGTCTTCAATGGCCATATTTTCTGTGCTTGCATGTCAGGAGGCGCTGGAGATGGGAGGGCTTTCTCAAGGATCTCCCATGGATGAAAATACGGGTATTGCCCTGGGTTCTACAATAACAAGCATTAACACCTTTGAAGGCTTTTTTAATGATTACCTTGTGAAAAAAAATATGGAGAATATGCGTTCCACCATTTTTTTTAAAATAATGAACCACTCCTGTGCATTTAATGTATCTCAGGTCCTGGGCATAAAAGGAAGGGTTATTGCACCTTCGGCAGCATGTTCAACAGGATGCCAGGCCGTTGGAATCGGTTATGAGATGATAGCCTTTGGAAAACAGGATTATATGTTC
This sequence comes from uncultured Desulfatiglans sp., assembly GCA_964610475.1. GTDB lineage: Bacteria > Desulfobacterota > DSM-4660 > Desulfatiglandales > HGW-15 > JAAZBV01. Next base: position 1,847 of record CAZSZQ010000192.1, on the reverse strand, counting down.
TGCGGAGGATCCGATGAATTTCACCCCCTGACTGCCCTGTCATTTGACCTGATTAATGCCGCTTCAACAGGTTATAATTCAACTCCATCCGGAACCCCAAGGCCCTTTGACCGTGACCGTGACGGGATTGTCTGTTCCGAAGGGTGCGGGATACTGCTTCTTGAATCCCTGGAGTCTGCAAAGAAAAGAGGAGCGGAAATACTGGCTGAAATAGCCGGATTTGCATCAACTTCAAATTCTGAAAATATAGCCAATCCGAGTGCAGAATCCCTGGTAGCCTGCATGAAAAAGGCCCTTGCTGACGGGAAAATAAGCAGTCAGGATATAGATTATATCAATGCACACGCAACAGGAACCATACAGGGTGATATTGAAGAAGCCGATGCCGTTTATGAAGTATTTGGAGGCGATGTACCTGTGAGCAGCCTTAAAGGGCATCTCGGACACACCATGGCTGCAAGCGGAAGCCTTGAACTGATTGCTATGATTGAAATGATGAAAAAAAATGTTGTAATCCCAACCTTAAACCTTGAAAATATTGATGATTTATGTAAAAAGATAAATCTTGTTCAGAATCTTGAAAAGAGAGTTATCAAATACGCTCTTAAAAATAATTTTGCCCTTGGAGGGGTAAATTCCAGCTTAATATTACGGAGTTATGAGAATGACCGATGATGAGATAATCAGGACGATAAACAGCGCACTGGCAAAGGAGTTTGAACTTGATATGGAGAAGATGTTCTCTGAAGCGAACCTGTTTGAAAACCTTGAACTTGACTCCCTTGATATGGTCGATATGGTTATTGTTCTTGAAAACGCATTCAAATTTAAAATAACCGAAGAAAAGGAGATCCGCGATATACGGACACTGGGTGATATACACAATTTTGTTATAAAAAAGAGCAATGAAAAAAAAAGAGACCCAAAATAACCCTGTACCATTCTCACGCCATGAAAGTAATGTTAAATGCCTGTCGTGAAAAATATCTGTATAGTACTGACAAATCTGACTGTCTTCCCCCTGTTAATAATAACTACAATAATAGGCATTTTGATATCACCCTTTGCATTTATCTTTTTCAGGTTATTCTGGCAAACCGATACAGTCAGGATTATCCGGTTATTTGTGTGGGTATACGGAAGGGCATGGCTCTCCATTATAAATCCCTTCACCAGGATCGAGGCCTCAGGTTTTAAAAAAGGAGAAATCCCGACCCCCTGTATTATTGTGCCGAACCATTTATCGTTTTTTGATACCTTTTTTATGGGTATACTCCCATTCAGCAACGTATGTTTTGCCATACGCTCCTGGCCATTCAGAATGATCTGGTACCGCCCCTTTATGAAACTGGCGCAATACCTGGATGTAGAGAGGCTTTCGTGGGATGAGACATTCAGGTCCTCTCAAAAGGTGCTGATGGGCGGAGGGGTTCTTTTATTATTTCCGGAGGCCCACCGCAGCCGCGATGGCAAAATAGGCCGTTTTTATTCCGGGGCCTTTAAAATATCTATTGCAACAGGTTACCCGGTAGTGCCTCTTTGCATTACAGGCACGGATATGCTGCTGCCTCCCGGAAGGTGGTATCTGCAACCGGCCAAGGTCAAACTGAAGGCATTGGCTCCGGTATATCCTGACGCCTTTCCGGGAGAAAATGGTCATATAGAAATGCGCAAATTTGTAAAATCCATTATTACTGATGAAGTGGAAAGAATGAGGTAATTATTCATGGATGCAAATATGCAATTACCTGTGCCCGCTGAGCTTTTGGTCCCTCACAGGCCGCCATTCCTGCTAATCGACACACTGCTTGAATATGCAGGCCAGACAGGAATTGTGGAGTCGGTTA
>CAZSZQ010000191.1:0-6489 GCA_964610475.1 uncultured Desulfatiglans sp. | reverse complement strand
CTAGTCCTTTTCTGCAAGTTTTTTTAAAATCTCACGATTACTCTGTTTTCGCTTATCATCTGTTTTCAGATTTGCCTTGTTAAGCTTTATTTTATTTTTTCTTATAGCTTTTGTTTTTTTTGAATTGGAACTCATGGTATTTTCCTTGTAAATACTGTTAGTGCCCTTTTGATATAATAAGATTAATTTTATTATAAAAAAGGCAGTAAAAAAATCAGCAAGCTGATTATATAATAAACACTTTATTATATCCTATTTATTTGAGGCCTCTTCTTTAGCCCTTTCTTTAAGTCTCTTTTTCCTGCGGCGCCTTCTTCTTTCTATTTCCCGTTTTCTTTCCACTTTTTTATGGCTTCCCATAGAAACTATATCCTCCTTTTAGCCTCTTTTAATCATATATTAGGGTTATTCTTTTCCCTGGATTTCAAAAACAATAACAACTATATGAAGTTATTGATTTAGTCAATTCAAATATGTAATTACTATATATTATGTACAGAAATATTAAAAGCAGATTTTACTATGGCTGGATAATCGTTGCCATTTCATTTCTTACTCTATTCTTTTCTATCGGAGTCAGGGTCTCCTTTGGTGTCTATTATGTGGCGATACTTGATGAATTTGGATGGACAAGAGCCGATACGGCTTTAGCTTTCTCTATCGCCATGTGTGTGCATGCCATTTTTGCTCCAATATCAGGATACCTGATTGACAGATTCAGCCCCAGACTGCTATTCCCGGTTGGTGCTATATTTCTGGCTATCGGGCTTATTTTATGCGGTTATATAAAAAGCATATGGCAATTATACATCTTCTGGGGTGTCATCACAGCAATCGGCATAAATATGACAGGATTCGCCCCTAATATGACCATTATTCCCAGGTGGTTTATAAAGAGAAAGGGGTTTGCCAATGGTCTTGCTGTTTCCGGAATAGGGACAGGATCACTTGTTGTTGCCATGGTGGCAGGACTGATAATCAAGATATCCGGATGGAGAATTGCCTTTTTGATAAATGCCTTGGCTGCTGCCCTTTTTATCATACCTGCTGCCTCTATTTTTTTAAGACGATCACCACAGGAGTTAGGACTTTTCCCGGACAATAAAATACCTAAAAACAATAGACAAGCGACGGTCATTGTAAAAGCACCTTACAACAGCTCTGATAATACCAGATTGGAAAACTCTTGGACTATTGGCAGGGCAATAAAAACAGCACCTTTCTGGTGGATCAATCTGACTGCCGCATGCCATGGTTTTATGGTAAGCATGATGGTGGTACATCAGGCGGTGTATATTGTAGATTCAGGCTTCAGCCCATTGATTGCGGCATCTACGCTAGGGCTTACAGGCGGGTTGGGATCCTTTGGTAATACATTTTTCGGTGCGTTGTCCGATCGTATCGGGCGAAAGGGTGCACTTGCATCAGGCTCCATAATAGCCTTTATAGGTATGTTGTTTTTTATTTTCCTCAAAGGTTATCCCTCAAACATACTGCTTTATCTCTTTACCTTTTTGTACGGTATCGGTCTGGGGGCATTTTCTCCGATTTATGCAAGCAGCATGGCAGATATATATACCGGGCCTTCCTTTGGCCGGATAATAGCTACAGTGTCAGTCGCATACGGTATCGGAGGAGCTTTCAGCTCATATGCAGGCGGATATCTGTTTGATATAAGCGGGAGTTATATGATACCCTTTATTCTTCTCATGATTAATATAGGCTTGGGCGCCCTTGGGATATGGATGGCATCACCTGAGAAATATAAAAAATGATGGCGAATTTGCCATAAAAGGCCTTACAATCAAGGCGCAAGCTATCCCTAAATTATCATAGAATTTTTAAATGGATAAAAACATAAATATGAACGGTTTGACGAAGGCCCCTGATAGAATGAAAGTCATGGCAGGATATCATTCCATCCGCTTCAAGATCTTTATTATCAGTCTGCTGCCCACATTGGCCCTTGTGTTTGCCGCTGCTGTCAATTACCAGTATCTGGGCTATCTTGGAAAGAGCGCTGACCAGATTTTATCTATGAATTATAGATCTATTAAGGCGGCGCAAGAGGCGCGCATGGTTCTTGAAGAGACGCGGAATAATTTACTTGAAAGGGCTTCAAACTTAAAATACCCTCCCTTGGCAGTCAGTGAAATATTAAAAGATCTTTTTTCTCCCTTGATGGACTGCCGCGAGAACATAACAGAAGAAGGTGAACAGGAATTGATTGACCTTCTGCTTGGGTATTATGACCAATATGAAAATCATCTCAACTATGCTGTCAAGGCTGGTGCTGATTTGTGGTCAAACGAGAGATTTTCTGAATTTCTTTCCATTACATCCGTTATGATTGCCCGTCTTGATGACCTTGTGGCAATCAACGAGGATGCAATGGAGCGCGCCGAGGATAAAACACAATCTTTGGCAAGTGATGCCCGGAGAAATGTGGTTATCCTGTTTTCCGTTATAATAATAGCCATTCTGGCCTTGAGCCTTTTTTTATCGCACCATATTGCCAAACCCATTATGAATCTCGCGAGGCAACTATCGGATGCAAAAGAAGGAAGCGGGAATTATCCTCAGATAAACAAAGGTTCAAATGATGAAATCGGATTTCTGACCGGTTCATTCAACAGCCTGTTTAAACGTCTTGAACTGTATGACCGTTCCCGTGAGGATATCATTGTAACTGAAAAAGAAAAGGTGAGACGCAGTGAGGAGGCAAAGGGAAGATTTATTGCAGACATCTCTCATCAGCTCAAGACGCCGATGACATCCCTTTTAATGAGCATTAGCATGCTTCATGATCGAGGAGAAAATCTTTCTTCAGACAGGCGTTCAAGGCTATTGGAGACCGCCCGTGATGACTCGGTAAGGCTTTCAAACCTGATAAATGAACTCGTTGATATCTCAAGGCTTGAGGCCATAGAGCGCCCTCATCCAAAGGAAACCCTTGATGTGGGCATTGTACTCAGGGAGTCACTCGCCCCTCTGATGGAGCAGGCAGAACAAAAAGGTGTTGATTTGATTATAGAAGTACCGGAAGATCTGCCAAAGCTTACCATTGATTCCTTCCGGTTTCCATGGGTCTTTACAAATCTTGTGGGTAACGCCCTTAGATACACAAAGGCGGGCGGGAATATCCGCTTCAGTGTCAATAAAAGCGGCTCCAGGTTATACTTTACCTGCGGGGATACAGGGAGTGGGATTGCGCCTCAGTATCTTTCACGTATATTTGACCGCTTTACACAGTTCTCGGAGCGTGAAAAAAGCGGGACTATCGGGCTGGGTCTTGCAATCGTTAAGGATATTGTTGAGCAACATGGAGGGGATATAGAGGTAAAAAGCAGCCTTGGAAAAGGCACAACCTTTACTTTCTGGATACCTTATAACGAGGTTGATTATGAATAAGGCACTTATTATTGACGATGACAGAAATATTCTGACAACACTTGAGGTATATCTTGAGGATAAAGGCCTTGAGGTGGCAGGTGCTTCTACAGGTGTGCATGGGATCGAGCTCTTTCAAAGAGAAAAACCTGATCTGGTCTTACTGGATATGAAGCTGCCTGACAGGGACGGCCTCGAGGTACTTAAAGAGATAATCGCAAGCAATATCAAGACACAGGTCCTGATGATTACAGCCTATGCCACTATTGAGACAGCGGTAAGCGCAGTCAAGATGGGGGCATTTGATTATCTTCCAAAACCTTTTGTGCCGGGACAGCTTGACCTTGTTATAGAGAGGCTTAACAGGTTTCATGCCCTTGAAAAGGAAATCGCATCACTTAAGGGTATATTTTCCGAAGGGGGCATTCTTGCGCGCAATCGTAAAATGAGGAGGGTACTTCAGAACGCGCGCCAGGCGGCTGAGTCCAATGCTATAATTCTCATATCCGGTGAAAGCGGGACCGGAAAGGGCTTGCTGGCCCATCTTATCCATGACTGGAGCCCTCGTGCAGGAAAGCCCTTTATTACTGTAGACTGTGCTGGGTTTCAGGAAAACCTGCTTGAAAGCGACCTGTTCGGTCATGTAAAAGGCGCCTTTACCGGGGCGCTTCGGGACAAGATGGGTAAGCTTAAACTGGCAGAAGGGGGGACAGTATTTCTGGATGAAGTGTCGGAGATCCCCCAATCCATTCAGGGTAAACTTCTGCGTTTTATACAGGATCGGGAGTTTGAACGCGTAGGCGACCCCATGCCCCAGCAGGTGGATGTGCGTGTGATTGCAGCCACAAACAAAGATCTGGATGAGATGGTAAAGGAAGGGGCATTTCGTGAAGATCTCTATTTCAGGATCAATGTGCTTGAGATATTCCTGCCGGCGCTCAGGGAGCGTCCTGAGGACATCTCTATCCTTGCGGACTACTACCTTAAAAGGGCCAGCCGCATGAATGCCAAACAGATACAGGGGATTGCGGCTGATGCACTCCAGTGCATGCAGGAATACCCATGGCCGGGTAATATCAGGGAGCTTATAAATGTTATTGAACGGGGAGTTATTATGGCCCGTGATAAGGAATTAAAGATGGATGACCTGCCGCAGGGTATAGTAAACTTCAAGGCTATTACAGGCTCTTCTGCGCCTCATCAAAATCTGGCCGATATAGAAAAAGACCATATACAGAAGGTTATTCTAAGCACAAATTCACTTGAAGAGGCGGCAAATATTCTTGGAATCGATCCCGCCACCCTGTGGCGAAAGAGAAAAAAATATCAGATAGACTGAGGTTCTATTTTATTATTTCTATTCAATTTGACATGTTGAATTATAAAATGAAGGCCTTACCCGGATCTTTTTTCTGAGCTGTTTTTTGGCCGGTCTCAGCAGTGTGATGACAAAGACATTTCTGTGAATTGTGCAGGCTTGAAACCCATCGCTTTACTTCTTGATTGTTGAACATGTATCGACAACCTCAGCGTGTCACCAAAAAATTAATAAACTATTGCAGCTTATGCAAATTCTGCGTAAATTTTTTTCATAAATAGCACATTGAAATCAAGTTCTGTCAATTTCAAAACACGATCCTGGTATTTTCTCTGAATATTTATCAGATACTCCTTAAGGGAACAGTAATAATTTTCTTTGCAGGATGAAACTCAATGATCCCGATCTGATCCAGGTACCCGTTTATCGGCAATTCTACTGAAGATAAAAAGTCGGCAGCTACAGACAGATTCTCCTTTTTCATGGGATATGATGAAGTGGTTAAGGGGCAGTCAGGCTGCCATTTGCCTCTTTCGAAGTAATCAACCTGAAGTGGTTTACTGATCTTATCAAACTTTATCTTAACCTTCTGTTGAAACTCCAGTAATTCTATCGAAGATGCCATGTTAAATGAAAAGACATAATGGTTATTTGAAATATAAAGGGAATAGTTTTTTATGACTATACTAATGGAGCTGTTTTCCGAGGTTATCTCCTTTAACAGGTCAGAAGCGGATTTCATATCAAGATCGGTGTATATTGCTAATTTACAATGAGGATCATTTACCGACTTATGCATGTAATCATCAATACTGTTCTCTGCAAAGCCTTTCCATATTTCTCGTACCTTCTGGCTGCATATCTCATCAAAATATCCAACAATCGCATACTGCATTACGCCCTCTTCCTCTAGGACCGTTTTGTTATATGAACCTCTTATTTCCGCTCGTTCCCATGGTCCCAGTGGGAACGTCTGTCTTGACGCTCAGCGTCATATCAGTTGATCTTATCTCCTCTGACCTGTTATGAGAAATATCGTTAACCTACTCATTTCTCCACCTTTAATCGGTTTCATAACTTCAGTTGCGGTAACATCCTGAATATTTTCAAACCCTGCTTCTGTAAAAACCTCCCGCATCGCAGTCCGGTCAAATCCGGAATGGAATACTCCTGTATGATCATCATGAAACAGCCCATCATCCAAATCAAGGTCAGCAATGCATAGATAACCGCCAGGGACAATGATACTTTGAAATTGATGGAAAAGAGGTTTCAATTCCTTAACATGATGAAGGGTCATGTTGCTCATAACAAGATCATATGCCCCGCTAAGTGTATCACCCCTGTCAAGATCGAGATATAAGGCTTTAACCTTGTTAAGTTTAAGTTCATTAATCCTCTTATTAAATACATCCAACATTCCCTGCGAACTGTCAACACCGGTAATGGATTGTACAAGGGGCAGAATTTGAAATGCTAATAATCCAGTACCACAGCCGAAGTCCAAAACATCCATTTCATGGGTCAAGATGATCTGTTTTGTTATGGCAGTGGCTACATCCTTTGCCAGCTTGACTCTAACAGGATTTTCATCCCAGGATGCAGCCTCTTTATCAAAGTTCCGCTTTTCACAACTCATTATATTTTGCTCCTCGCATATAAAAGGTACAGTGCCAATGCTGAATATATGGTTTAAATTACTTACAATATTTATATGTCAACTGTGTACGGGCTGTTGCCCAAAGCCAACCCCGGCGATTAATTAGTTTTATTTACAAAAC
>CAZSZQ010000190.1:0-6526 GCA_964610475.1 uncultured Desulfatiglans sp. | reverse complement strand
CCCGTGAACAGCTCATAAAAGACCATCCCAAGAGAGTATATATCGGAACGGATATCATATTTTATGATGCGCTCAAATCTTTCAGGAGAGCAATATGATGCGGAGATAATTCTGTCTGCGTCATATTCTATCTTCTCTGCAAACTCAACCGCTGTCCCGAAATCCATTATTATGCTCTTACCTCTTTTGTCTATCATTATGTTGGATGGTTTTATATCTCTGTGTAATACCCCCTTTTCATATGCATATTGAAAGCCCTCAAGGCATTCGCATGCAATGCCCTTAGCCTGTTCAAATGGAAGCAGGTTGCCGGGATGCCAGAGCATCAGCTCCTTGAGATCAACGCCATTTATATATTCCAGAACTATTACATATTCTGGGCCGTTTGGAAAATATTCTATAAGCCTGCAGATATTTTTATGATCAAGTTTTGATAGTATTTCTGCTTCATTCAGGAACAGGCTCACAATTTCCGGGCTGTCGATTAAATGTGGGTTAAGTATTTTAAGGGCAAAAATATCTCCTTCCATGGTTTTTGCTTTATATACATTGCCGAAGCCGCCCCTGCCCAAAGACCCCAGCAGCTCATATCTGCCTATTTTGATCATGTTCATATATAAAACTTTCTAACTTGACAGACGCGTAAGGTTTAAAATATCCTCTCTGGATTATATTATTATCAATATATAAATCATGTGAATAAGGTCAATATATTTTTCTTCATTTGGGTATTATGAATGGGCGATGCAAGGGTACATATTCAGGTAGAAAGTGAACATCTGACCGCAACAGGTATTTCGGATACCGGTTTTTTCAGAGATGAGAACCAGGATACCATTTTTCTGGACAAAGGCGGTAACATTGCCCTTCTTGCTGACGGGATGGGCGGACATGAAAGAGGCTCCGAGGCCAGCCGGACAATCATCCACATTCTCAATGATTTTTTCCAGCCGGAAAAAATAGCGGGTGAACTTAAAGACATTACTGCAGTTGAAGGTGTTCCCCAGGAGGTTAACGGGCTGTTAGCCCTGATAGACAGGGGCATCAGAAAGTCAAATGCAGAAGTTTACAAGAAAAATATAGAGGAAAGAATACATAGATTTATGGGTTCAACCCTTGTCGGTGTCATTTTTTTAAAGGACTATTATGTAACATGGTTTCATGTGGGGGACAGCAGGCTGTATCGCTTCCGTGATATGACACTAACACAGCTTACCGAAGACCACTCTGCTTATAAAGAGTGGGTAAATCGTGGTTGTGTTGGTGAAGAGCCCGCAAAAAATATTGTGACAAGGGCAATAGGCCCTCGAGAGGGAATTATTCCGGATATCAATTGGGAAATGGGAAAGCCCGGCGATATTTATCTCCTGTGCAGCGATGGATTAAGCGATATGGTGTCTGACAATGAGATTTCCCGTATATTAACATTATCTCCTTCTGTAAACAGCTTGGCTGTAAACCTGTTAAACGCGGCCCTTGATGCAGGCGGTTATGACAATATCAGTGTAATGGTCTGTAAGCTAGTGTGAATTATAACCCTGTCTCCTCATTTTATGAGTCATCCAGCAAACAGAATGTTATTGAGATGAGATATTAAAGCTTTAACCCAGATTTTGCAGTAGAAATCGTTGCGTCGTGCTATCTTTTCCCAAGCCCTCTGTGACCCTCTCCATACCCTCAGTGCCGGTTGGCCGTGTTCGTGGTTTATGTTACAGGCAGCATGATCTCTATGTGTGTCCCTTTGTTTTTCCTGCTCTTCACGGTTATCTCTCCACAGTGATTCATAATGATCTGGTGAACCATTGTTAGCCCAAGGCCTGCGCCTGTCTTTTTTGAGGTAACAAAGGGGTCATATATGGAATCGATCTCATCATCCTCGATACCTGTCCCTGTATCATTGACCTCAATAACTAAATGGGTTTCATTGATCTTTGCTGTAAGGTTCAGATTCCCGCCGTCTGTCATAGATTCCAGGGCATTTTCAAATATGTTTGAAAGGGCAGTATATAACTGTTCTTCATCCAGATTAATGTCCGGAAGGGCTTTATCAACAGAGATATCAAATATAACACCCTGCTTTTTTGCGGTGGCCTCAAATGTTTTAATAATGCGGCCAATTACTTGTATTACGCTTCCGGGCTTAAGGTCTGCACCCTGTACCTCTGCAAGCCTGTGCACCTGCTTAACAAGCCTCTCAAGCCTCGCTGTTTCACCGAGAATTATCTCTGTGTAGTTATATGCCTCTGGGTCCTGCCTTAAATGGCTTTTAAGCCTTTTGGCAAAACCCCCTATTACCATGACGGGATTTCTTATTTCATGAGCAACGCTGTTTACAAGCTGTCCCATTGCTGCAGCCCTTTCTGTACGGATAAGTGTTTCACGGGCAGCTTTCAGGTTCTGGCTTGTTAATTGGTAATCGTTTTCGAGACGCTGGTAAAGCCTCGCGTTTTCTATTGCTACAGCAATTAGCTGTGACAAACTGGTAAGAATTTCTATGTCGCGATCATTAAAGCCCTCTCCTGTCTTTTTGTTCAGCACCTGAAGCGCCCCGATGGTCTTTCCCTTCACAAATAAAGGAATGCATATGAGTGATGTTGTTCTGAATCCTGTGAGTTGATCGAGCCTGATACTGAATCTTTTTTCATTTCTAACATCATTAATAATCATTGGCATGCCTGTTTCCACAACATAGCCAGCTATTCCTTCCCCCAGTTTTACCCTGATGCCTTTTATCGGATCTTTCTTTGCTCCCCTTGCAAGCCGTATAAAGAGATCGTTTTTTTCTTCATCTTTTTCATAGATAGTGCTTGCCTCTGCATGGATAAATTCTTCAGCACAGTTCATGGCATTATCAAGAACAGTCTCTATTTTGAGTGATGAATTGATAAGGGAGCCGAATTTGATGAGTGTATTCAATTCACGATGATATATGTCGTCATTACAGTCAGGCATTTTAATCTCCGGTTTTAAATAGTATCCATCAAGAATTTGCCTCTTTCCGGATGTACTCTATATAACTGCAACAGGGGAAATAATATACTTATTCGCTGATAGAGGCAACTTCTTGATATACAGGAAAAATAACTAGACCAGAAGATTTGATATAGGTACCAGGGATATATCTGATGATTTGATATTATTATAAAATATATGCAAAGCTTTTGCTGTTTCAGGGAAGGGGTGGCCGATACCTATTGCATAGCCAAAGGTTCGGGAAAGCATCTTCAACTTTTCGAGCTGCTTGACTATATATGTTTCATCCTGAACATTATCTATGAAGATATTTCTCCTGGTAGCAGAGATATTCATCGTCTTTGCTGTGCGGTATCCGGTGGAATTACTCGTAGTAAGGCTGTCCACAAAAAAGAGCCCCTTATCTCTTACAACGGATAATACCTCCTTCATTTCCTTTCCGCATGCGGTAAATCTGGAACCCATATGGTTGTTGATGCCTGTCACAAAGGGGGTTTCGATAATGTTTTCTCTGATAATAGTGGTTATTTTTTCAAGGGGATCATTAACATATAATGCCCCTGGCCCTGGATCAATGCCTGGATCAAGCGGTTCCATTGGCTGATGAAGCATTATTTCATATCCAATAGAGTGTATTTTTTCTGCCAGAAATGACGATATGGGTAATTTGGGAAGTATAGAAAAGGTTAAACTGGCCCCAATATCAAGAAACGCATCCAGCCGGGACTCACTGAAACCTATATCATCAATTATAATGGCAATCTGTGGATTATTTGCGCAGGCGCAGGCAAATGCCTTTGATAAGCCCCTGAAACCAAGGATGCTGCCGGCAATAAAAACCGTGCTTTTGTATAAAAACGCCCGTCTTTTCATCATCAAGCCTTTATCCGGCATGCAAAAACCTTTATTTTGGTAGTAATATGATAAGGATAGGGATTATTACAACAATTTGTGGTATAGGTCAAGAAAAAATCTATATATTGTATAAGCAAGAAAAAGGTTACAGTAATCCACATCCTCCTGTTGGAATATTTTTTTGGCCAACTTTCAAATGGCAATATAATATGGATTGTTTGAGGACGAAATCTTAGTGGACAATACTGAATGGAATTACACCTGCTTCAGGATATCAAAACCCGGATATATTGAAGCAGGTTATTATTTATCAAATAAAATACTATTTGCATGCGGGCTCATCAGGCCAGCCCATGGTCTTGTATTCCTTGCCATATTCAAAATACGCCTGAATCCACACCACAAGGCCATTATTCATCTTGAACATGTGAAAATCAGGCCACATATTATTGAAAAGCATATATGCAACAACAACACCTGTTTCCTCATCAACAAGAAACCTTCGGGGCCCGTGGGTTTCGGTCATGTCAGCAAAGCCTTCCGGAGAGCAGTCATGCCTGGGCATTGGGACATCCTGGTTCATCCCTCCCTTTGTTGTTATCGCTCCGTTTTCCCATCGGTCACAGAACCCTGAATATACCAGGTCAGAGACCTTCCGTTTTTTTTCCTTTACGAACAGTTCAAAATAATCATCGGCTGCCGCTATCATAGCAAGGCGTGAGCTTCGCTGCTCCGGAGGGAGGGGCTCTTCCCAGTCCTGGTCTTTTGTGGCCAGTATGGCAGGGACATCAAGCACCTGCTCGCCGCGGACAACAATCGCTTCGATCTCCGTAATATTTTCCTTTTCTACCTTGAGCCTGACGCCGTAAAGAACGGGTTTGGGATTGTCCTTTTCGTCCATAATCGCCTGGGTATGGGTTCCGCATTTTTTAATGTCTGCCATGCCGCGTTTAAAGGTAGTCTTTATGGCGGTTTGCCATATCCCCTTCCCAACAGGAACCTCTATTCCGTTTTCTGTGTATTTCACATTTGAAGCAAGCGCTGCACTGGAGGGATTATGCGCTTCAAGGGCAGTAAAAAATTTATCCGTGATACTTTTGAGGTTTTCGCGTGTGCATTCACCCGACTGGGCTATTGCTGACGGGCTGTTCGCCATAAATAAAAAACAGATAACACCCAAAAATAGAATAGTTCGTCGCACTCTTTTCATACTGGACCCCCCCTGATTGGTTTGAAGGCGAAAAAAAGGCTACACACTATTTACTGTGCAGCCTTTCCCATGTAACTATAACAATTACTTTACTTTTTTAAGGACTATCGGAGGCATTTCAGGCATTCCGCCACCAGGGCCTCCAGCAGGAGCGCCACCAGGGGCGCCACCCATATCACCCATATCCATTTTGAAGGTCAGGGTTATTTCTTCTCCTGCAATTTTCCCCTCATAGTTTATCTTCATTTCCATTTGGCCTGTCACTTTAACAACAAAAGAAATTTTATCTCCATCGATCTTGCCTTCGGTAATAGGGTACTCGTCGCCTTGAGGCCCTTTATGAGTTCCTGTGAGTTCAGGACCATTAGCTTTAAAAGTAAAGCCTAATTCCATGGCCTGCCCCATCATATCCATCGAACCCTTCCAACTTCCGTCAATGTCAGCCGCAAAAGACATACCTGCTACAAGCATAAATAAAACTGTAAAAATTAATGATCTCATTTAAGCCCCCTTTAATAATTGATTGTTTAGTTGAATAAAAAAAGACTAGACTTACCCAATATTGACGCTGAGTATATAGCGACAGCCTTAATTGTCAATAAAATTTTAATATATGATTGATATATGCAAAAAACTGTATTTTTTATTCTTTTCAGAAATATGTGGTTTTTAAAGCAGCAAAAAAGTGATAAGATCATCTCATGAAAAATCCTCTTGAAGATAAGGTGGTTTTAATAACGGGTGGTTCAAAGGGCATTGGTTTTGCTGATGCTGAACTTTTTTTAAAACAAGAGGCGAGAGTGGCTTTTTGCGGGATTATTGAAAAGGAGGTAGAGGAGGCAAAAAAAGCGCTGGAAAAATACGGCGAGGTTTTCGCAAAAACCGTGGATATCCGAAATGAAAAGAAAACCCGGATATTTTCAAGGGAGGTGATTTCTCACTATGGTAGGGTGGATATTCTGGTAAATAACGCAGGTATATTGCCGCGAAGAGGAAATTTTTCAAGAAACAGGTTTTCACAGATAAATGACACTGTTGATACGAACCTGAAAGGAACATTATTCATTACACGGGCGATTCTTAACAATATGCTAAAAAGGAAATCCGGGGTGATAATCAATATGTCTTCGGTAGCGGGGCTTTTCGGTTATAGTGAAATGGCAATTTATTGTGCTACAAAATTCGGTATCCGCGGATTTTCCGAGGCATTAAACGAAGAGCTTATGGATAAGGGGATAAAGGTATATGTGATATGCCCCGGCCCGGTAAAAACAGGCCTTAACGCGAATTTTACAGGAGAAGAAGCTATTGGAATGCCTCCGGAAAAGGTGGCTGAGCTTGTAGTTAATATCGCTGCAACCATTCCTGTGTCACAGATGTGTTTTGAAATATAAATTATTGAAGTTCCGTTTTTGAGGTTTATGCTGATACGACATATCTTGTTCTACATATATCTTTTTTTGAGTAAGGCACAACAAATAGGTATAA
>CAZSZQ010000189.1:0-6574 GCA_964610475.1 uncultured Desulfatiglans sp. | reverse complement strand
ACTTCTGGTTTGAAGGCTTGGGCGAAGGCGTATACAGCCTCCAGATAACAAAGGGCAAGAAGAAAGAGACGTTCAAAAAGATTGATACTACTCAAGAGGACATCAATCTTGGCGATATAGCCCTCTAGCAGTAAATAAAAGAAGGCCCTGATTTTTCAGGGCCTTCTTTTTACCCATTGACTTAGAAAACAGAACTCAATACACTCCTTTTCGCAAAAAATGAACTCAGCTCAACCTAAGAAACCGCAAGTCTCTCATCAGACAAAGCCCGATTGCATCAAAAAAATTATTGCTGTCCACTGAAAATTT
Source organism: uncultured Desulfatiglans sp. (assembly GCA_964610475.1). Lineage (GTDB taxonomy): Bacteria > Desulfobacterota > DSM-4660 > Desulfatiglandales > HGW-15 > JAAZBV01. Next base: position 6,265 of record CAZSZQ010000189.1, on the reverse strand, counting down.
TCTTGAAAAAACGTGGCAGGGTGTAATAATTTAATAGAGTTAATTTAAAGTCTTCTATAGCTTCGCTTAATAAATTTGCCATATTTACTTAGCAATCAAAAAAGAAAGGAATATATCATGTTAAAAAATGCCATATTTGCACTCTGTATTCTCTCAATGGTTCTCTTTATAGCCGGCTGCGCATCATTTGGTGCACCTGTGCAAAAATCCTCTGAAATATTAGACTCTCAGGCACGTAAATTCAGCCCTACGTCAGGTCGGGCGGCTGTTTATATCATCCGCCCGAAACAGTTTGTTGCTGCAGGCAGCCCGATTAAAGCCTTTATGGATCATGAGGACTTTGGCGCTATACCACCTGGCTCTTTTCTCTATGGCGAAATCCTGCCCCGCGAACACAGTCTTGAGGCAGGTATTAAGGGGATAAGTGAGGTCACCCCCTATCGGTTTAAGGCCGAAGAGGGAAAGTGCTATTTTTTTTATACTGAAGTCAACATGAGGTCTGTTACCCTTGAACCGGTTTCAGATGAAAAGGGTAAGGATCTTGTGACAAAGTACAAGCTAAGCGGGCAGAACAAGTTTGATACCGGTGACGAAGCCCCTCTTAATATCAAATAATTTCAGATTATATCCATGTGCATTGATCAAAATCTCAAAGGAATATATCCGGAGGCCCTATGATCTTTTTAAGATTGTTAACTGTTTTTTCACTTGTTGCTTTATTACTAACATCCTGCAGCACACCCAAAAGTATCTCCGCCAGGCCAGATACCTTGCACATTGCAGCCCAGGCCGGGGATATCCCGGCAATTGAAACAGCACTCAGGACGCAAACGGATGTGAATCAAACCGACGGGCACGGGGTAACCCCTCTGCTTTATGCAATAACTGCTCTACATATAGATATGGTCGAATACCTGTTGAACAGGGGCGCTGATCCGAACCATCAGGCAGACAATGGTGAAACGCCCTTGCTGACTGCGGTTAAAAAGAAGAATCTTCCCATTGCGGAAATGTTGATAAAAAAAGGTGCGATGATTGACACCTTTGGTGAAGATGGCTTTACTCCACTATCGATCGCGACCGGTAATGGGGATAAACCCATTTTTGATTTCTTACTTTCAAAGGGCGCAAAAACTGATGCTGGCCTTCCAAATTGCAACACAGCTCTGATAAAAGCCGTTACTTTAGCGGATGGATACTTTTTTGACCGCCTTTTGGCTGCAGGCGCTGATCCCAATCACAAGGGACATAATGGTAATACACCCCTTATCCTGGCCGTTTACAACCTGAAAAATGAAATGACCCGTATATTACTTGATGCTGGAGCTAATGTGAACGATAATAATGAGGCAGGGTATGGGGCTCTTACCTTTGCCACAGGTCTTAAAAATATCGATCCTGCCATAGTTCAGATGCTGCTTGAAAAGGGCGCTGATGTAAATCAGAAGGCAAAAGACGGGCTTACCCCGCTCGGGGCGGCATGCCTGGCCGGGCACAAGGATATGGTGGCCTATTTATTCCAAAACAATGCAAGGCCCGATTTCAATGAGACAACAGATGAAGAAATGCAGTTAAGTGGCAATATAAAACATATCCTTGGTGACTATTACCTTGCTGCAGGTGATATAAAAAGCGCTTTTGATTATTTTAAGCAGGCTCAGGATGTTAATGCAAAACTTGCTGAAAAATATAAGGGTGATGTGACAAACCTTGCATGGAAACAGGCAGGCAATATCGGCCTGGTAATACTGGGGAGCGCCTTTCTGGCTGCCTCAGTAGTATATGACCCCTCTAACATGGGTACAATAGCAGGCACTATGGCGGCCACGACATCGGGGCCAAGAACCGGTAAATCAGCATCTTCAAATGATTCTCAGATATCAGCAGAAACCGCTCCTGTGCCGCAGAAGATAAAGATAGATGCCTATGAAACATATGCGAAAAAATATAAAAAGGCATATGTTCCGACTTATGGACCGATAAATACCTTATTCAGTAAGCCGCCGGATGAAGGATCAGCCCTGTCTGTAAAAAAGGCCTATGCTAATGAAAAGGCCAGAGAGTTTGAAGAAAGGGCGGCCTATCTTACAAATGTACTGGGATGTTTTGATAAAAACCCAAAAGAGGGAATTGAACTGCATGTATGTGTCAATACCGTTATTGATGGATATGCTTCATCACATAATAGTAAGCAGGTAGTTGGTAATTAACTGATTCCGGTTAGCAACTTGTATTCACCTGTTATGCTATTCAGAAAGCGGAACTCTCTTCACTGTTTCATTATCCTTAATAAAAATACTGAAGAGCTTCCCGCTGTATTATTGTTCTCTTATCCCCTGCCTAATATCCGATCTAATTTCACCATTGGCACTCCCCTCTTATGTCCTGGCTGTACTTCAAGCAAATGATCTGATTCTTTGCCGGCTTAAAATAATTCAATATCAACATCATAAAGGGTAGATAGGTCGGGTTAAGCAAAGCAACCCGACATTATTCTGGATTTTTTATATTTCCTCGTTTTAGCGGTATTTATTCAATCATTTCCTCTTTTAGACATCAAATAAAAGGATGTCGGGTTATTAACCCGACCTACCTGCTGGAAACTGTCATTTCCGGGGGGCACTACTTTTTTAAAAAACACATTTTGACATGCTCTCCTTTATTAGATACTATTCTGTTCAGCAACTCATCAAAAGTCATTAAGTATAAGGCGCCAGTAACAATTTTTACGTGGTCCGGCATAATATGAAAAAGAATATATCATCCAGAAATCAGGAGCGCAACAAACGTAAACTCACAGGCATCCTGAGTGCAGATGTGGCTGGCTACAGCCGTCTCATGGAAGAAAACGAGGCATTCACAATACAGCGTCTCGATGAAAGCAAGAAGATAATCGGCAGGTTTGTGAATGAATATGAGGGTAGTGTTGTTGATGCAACGGGCGATAATATTCTTGCTGAGTTCAGCAGCGTTGTAAATGCGGTTGACTGTGCTGTTGCCATACAGGCCAGGCTCAGGTTTATAAATGCGCAACTTCCTGAAAATAAAAGGATGGATTTCCGTATCGGTGTGAATCTGGGCGATGTGGTGGAGGAGAATGGCCGCATCTATGGCGACGGGGTCAACATCGCTGCGCGCATACAGACCCTTGCCGAGCCCGGCGGAATCTGTCTCTCAAGGACCGCCTATGACCAGGTAAAATCAAAGCTCAATTTCGGGTATGAATATATTGGGGAACACAATCTAAAAAATATCTCCGAACCAGTCAGGGTTTACCGTGTTCTGACCGGCACAAAAACCGCTGGCAAGGTGATAGGTGAAAAGAGATACCTTGGGAATATTGCACGAAAAACCGCTCTAGCAGTCATAGTTATATTATTTTTAGCGGCTGCCGGTTCTATAGGCTATATAATGTATTCGCGCCTCTCTTCAAAAACAGAGCAGGCCCCCATTGACAGGCTTGCCTATTCCCTGCCGGATAAGTCCACGATAGCAGTGCTTCCCTTTGTGAATCTAAGCGGAAGTAAAGATCAGGACTATTTCAGCGACGGTCTAACAGAGGAGATAATCGCAGGGCTTTCAAGACACCCTGATCTATTAATCACGGCTCGTAACTCATCGTCTTATTATAAAGGTACGCCTGTAAAGATCCAGGAGATAAGTAAAGAGCTGGGTGTGCGCTATGTGCTTGACGGTAGTGTCAGGCAGGACGAGGGCAAGGTGAGGATCTCAGTCAAACTGATCGATGCGGAGCAGGGATATAATATCTGGACAGAGACCTATGACAGGGAAAAGAAGGATATACTTGCGCTCCAGTCCGAAATAATGTGGCTTATTTTAAGAGAGGTGCGTACAAGGCTGCTTGACAGGGGCGGTGAGCCTGACTTCCTGCCTGATAAGAAAGACAGCATTGAGTATACAGAGACATACTATATCCTCTACCGTTGCTATAAAGAAAGAACCCCTGACAGGCTTAAAACAGCAAAGGAGTTGGCTGATAAACTTATAGAAATAGCGCCCGACCCCTGGGTCTATTTCATGAGAAGCTCTATCCTTATAGCCCTTGCAGGGCCTCGCGACAGTAAGGTATCAGAATATCTTAATGAGGTTGAAAAGGATGCAAAAGCGTTAGAAAGCCTTGATAAGGGGGCCAGCCTTGCTATTCTTGGGCAGCTCTATCTTGCAAAGAATGACCGTGAAAAGGCGCTGGAATATTATAAAAAATGGACAGAAATATCTCCCAATTCAAAGAATGCACACTTCGGGCTGGGCTTTACCCTTTTACTTTTACAGAGGTACGATGAGTCGGTAAACCATTATGAGACCGGCCTCAATATAGACCGCAGATCTGAGATCCAGAATTATGTATTTATGGGCATCGCCTATTCAAGCCCATCGCAAGATGGTTTTTCGAACCTCAAAAGTGCAAAGATGGCCCTTGAGATAGCCTCAAGGCCGCCGAACCAGAATAATATCCTAGCACATATATATCTTACCCTTATATATACCTATGAGGACCAGATGGATCGTGCGCGCACACATGCAAAAGAGATACTCAGGATAAATCCCTACTATTCAACCGGGGCATACAGGTCATGGCTCCCCATGGATGAAGAAACAATCAGATTTCACAGGGGATTACTCAAAAAGGCAGGCATACCTGAAAAGAACAGGTTCTAAGTTATATCTAACCGCGAAGGACACGGAGGTCGCAGAAGATTTTATCTTTTTGGCTTTTATTCCGCCTCCTCTGCGATCTCTGGGTTGAAAATATAGGTTTTTTTTCATGTCAATGTTAACTTAGTTATGCATTGCATTATTAAATGCCCCTTTTTCAATATTGACATACAATAGATAAAGCCGTATCGTTTTCTACCTGAAAAGTAGATTTTTCAAAATTGCATCCTATCAAAAGCATATTTTATACTGCATCTTCGGGGGGGGCGCCTTATGAATGTTATATGGTTTCTTATAGTTGCATTGGTTTTCATACTGATTGGATACCGGTTTTACTCTGGCCGTATTGCCAGGATACTTGGTGAAGATAAAAGCAGGGTTACACCGGCATGTGAATTCAAGGATGGCGTTGATTACTGCCCGACCAAGAGTCAGGTAGTATTTGCCCACCATTTTGCATCCATTGCAGGAGCAGGGCCCATCATAGGGCCGACCATGGCTATCATGTACGGCACAATTCCCGTATGGTTGTGGGTGGTGATAGGAGGTATCTTTTTCGGGGCGGTTCATGATTATGTTACACTTTTCGTTTCTATCCGCGAGCGGGGCAGATCGATAGCCGAGATTGCCCGTAAATCCCTTGGCGACAGCGGCTTCGGATTAATGATCGCCTTTACCATAGTAATGATACTGCTTGTAACATCGGCGTTTCTGGTCGCATCGGCAACATCCCTTACCTCCCTTGTTTCCCTGGCGCAGATGAAGCTGCCCCCTGATCAGGAGATACTCAAGACGGTTGTTAAGGATGGTGTTGCTATGGGTAAGATAGGGGGGATCGCCTCGACTTCAGTTATAATAATAACATTGTTTGCGCCAATAGTCGGCCTTATGAATTACCGGAAAAATATGTCGCTCGGCATAACCGTGCCAGTTGCCATTATTGTATGTATTATCTCAATTATCATAGGCATCTGGATGCCGATTTCTCTGAATGTAAACACCTGGATGATTCTGCTTGGAATATACACGCTTGTTGCTGCGGGGGTGCCGGTATGGATATTGCTGCAGCCAAGGGATTTTACTAATGTATTTATTCTATACGCAGGGATTGCACTGTTAATGGCCGGCACAATCGGCGCCGGTTTGCAGGGGGTTACTACAGTGGCCCCGGCTTTCAATCTGGCAGGCGGGGCTTCGGCCCCTGCTCTCGGGCTTATATGGCCTTTTCTATTTATTACTGTTGCCTGCGGGGCTATTTCGGGATTCCACGCGCTTGTGGCAGGCGGGACTGTCTCAAAACAGGTTACATGCGAGCCTCATGCGCGCATAATAGGCTATGGCGGTATGCTTCTAGAAACCATGCTTGCCGTGGGTGTGATCATAGCCCTGGCAACAGGGATCCCATTTGATGAATACGCAAAGATTGTCCACCCGGAAGCCGGCAGTTCAAATCCGATACTCGCATTTGCGCTTGCCATGAGCGGGCTTATGCACAAAGGGCTTCACATTCCAATGGTATACGGGACCGTTTTCGGCATACTCATGGTTGAAGGCTTTGTAGCAACCACACTCGATACAGCGGTTCGTA
>CAZSZQ010000188.1:0-6622 GCA_964610475.1 uncultured Desulfatiglans sp. | reverse complement strand
TGCAGCAAGGTTTTTCAGGCCGCAGTAGATGGTTACTGCAAAATCTGGGTTAAAAGATAATTTTTGGAAGAGACGCATGAACGAAACCGAATGGATTGATGAAGGAGATATTGCACGGGAAAAGGCAAAGGCCAGGCAATTAAGGCATACCGCATGGTGGTCAAGAAAGGTTCAGAATGGTATATGTCATTATTGCGGCAGTAAAACCGGTGCAAAAAACCTTACAATGGACCATATTGTCCCCCTGAGCAGGGGTGGAAAAAGTAAAAAGGGCAACCTTGTGCCAGCATGCAAGGAGTGCAACAATAAAAAGAAATATCTGCTGCCTATCGAGTGGGATGAATACCTGCATTCACTTAAGAATGATAAATCTCTGGTCTAGTTTTTTTTAACTACCTTTATACATGTCCCAATTATTTCATCTGATGCCTTTCCGAGATATTCCGATGCCCTTCCCAGATTGACTGCAATTTCCAGATAATCTGAGCTGTTTATGAGGGCAAGCAGTTCACCCTTTTCCTTGTTCGAATAGGTATTGCTGATTCCGGATATTTCAAAATCACCCACATGAATAACAGACTTATTGCTTCCCAGAAATTCGGCAAGCATTCCTGCTGTAATATTTGTAATGAGATTACCAAAATTATCGATGCGCATGATCTGACCCTTCAGGGTATCATCCTTCTGATAGGGCCGGGGCAGCGTCAGAACTTCAGGATTGATTGCAGGCCTTCCCAGTTCGCCGAATTCCGTGCCGATGGATATATAAGCCGCAACAGGGGCAATAAGATCCCTGCCATGAAAGGTGCCTGTCACATGGGGAAGGAAATATTTCTCCTCAGTAAGTTCAATAATCTCAGTTTCTTTATAATATTCAATAACAGGCCAAAAAATACCGTTGTCAGGGCCGACAAAATAGTGCCCCGCAGCCTTTAATGCTATAATCCTCCTGCTGCTTCCAACTCCAGGGTCAACAACAGCAACATGAACAGTCCCGGAAGGGAAATAGGAAAATGACTCTTTTAAGATACAGGCGCCCTGGAATATGGAGCCTGCATTAATATTATGGGTTATATCAATAAGTCTGGCATTCCTGTTTATAGAAAGAATTACCCCTTTCAACATGGCGACATAGGCATCTGAAAGCCCAAAATCTGTCAGGAGCGTAATTATACCGGACCTGCTCATAATTTTTCCTGGATTAAATGAAATGAAATGTTTTAATTACATAATTTTTTACACTAGTTGGATGATAAATACAAAACATATTTATTATTGTATATCCATATAATTGTATGGAAGAAAATATTATGAATGACATTTAAACGGATTAAGTTTTGCCCCTGCATTGTCGATAATATAATAAAAATGGATTTAACAGGACGTGCATGATTGTTTTTTAAGTTAAAATGATTTCCAACCTTATAAATCGATATTAAAATATATAATTAATCTTTTTTATGATAACAGAGATATTTAAAATAAAATGCCTATAAAAAAAGATAATAAGATAACATTAATATTAATCCTAATTGTTATAGGTATACCATTATTATTGGGCATAGCATATCGTTTCAGAAGCGAACTGAGGCTCGAACAGCATTTTTCGCAAGTCAGCCATTCACTCTTCTCAAAAAAAGATCTCTTTGTAAAAATAGACATTTTTGCAGGGGTGAACAAAAAGGATCTCAGGATTATCTTTAATGTACCCTGTAAAAATATCAAAACAAAGCAGCTCATCCTTGAAAATATGACTGTTATCAAACATGAATTGCTTATGTCCCTTGAAGAGGAACAGAACAGGGAGGCTGTTGAAGAGAGGGATTTTGGAAGAATCAAATCAAACTGCATGTCTATTCTAACCAGATATGCCTCTGTAGATGTCAATAAGGTCTATGTAGAATTTTTTGGTCATAACTGATATATAACATCTTTATATGACCGTGACAGGCATTTATCAAACATTTACAGGGGAATCCAGCAATGGCAAAACTATTGATCGATAACAGGGACCAGGAATTTGCACTATTTGAACAGCTCAAGATCCAGGACCTGTCTGAATTTAAGCTCTATTCCGATTTTGATGAAGAAACCTACCGCATGATACTCAGAGAGGCTGAAAAACTGGCTACGAACGTAATGATGCCAACCTATTCAGAAACCGATTCCATCGGTTGCATATTAAAGGAAGGTCAGGTGATTGTCCCTGAGATTTTTCGTGAATTATGGAAAGCATGGAATGAAGGCGAATGGCGCAGGATCGATCTGCCCCGGGAGATAGGCGGACAGGGGCTGCCGCTTATAATAGGTATGGCGGTTAATGAGTATTTTGAGGCAGCCAACCTTGCCTTCCAGACCTTTGTAGCAATGCCAAGGGGTGCGGCCTTTTTAATAGCAAGGCATGGTACAGAGGAACAGAAAAGCAAATATGTCGAGAAAATTCTGTCCGGACAATGGACAGGGACCATGGTTCTGACCGAATCCGAGGCAGGGAGTGATGTCGGAGCCACAAAAACATTTGCCATCCCCAATGATGATGGTACATACAGCATTTCCGGGAATAAAATATTCATAACAGCCGGAGACCATTCTCTGGCAGAAAATTTTATTCACCTGACACTCGCAAGGATAAAGGGATCTCCTCCCGGAACAAAAGGCTTATCGCTTTTTCTGATACCCAAATATAAGATCAATCCGGACGGATCAATTGGTGCATCAAATGATACAAAGGTAATATCAATCGAAAAAAAGATGGGGCTTAAAGGCTCTCCCACATGTCAGTTGATGTTTGGAGAAGATGGCAATTGTATTGGCGAACTGGTGGGTGAGATCAACCAGGGTATGCCAATCTTTTTCACGATGATGAATGAATCCAGGCTTATCGCAGCGCGTCATGGGGAGTCAATAGCCGCCACTGCCTATCTCCACGCCCTAAACTATGCAAAGGAAAGATTACAGGGCCGGGAAGCCGAGGCTTTGCCTGATTATCCCCAGGTTCCTATCATAAGGCATCCTGATGTAAGACGTATGTTGCTCATGATGAAGTCATATACTGAAGGTATACGTGCTCTAATACTTTACACCGCCTTCTGCATGGACATGGAACTGATATCAGAGACATACGATGAAAAACGGAAATGGGCAGAACTCACTGCCTTTTTAACCCCTGTTGCAAAGGCATACGGCTCTGATATGAGCTTCAGGGTAACAGAGACTGCCATGCAGGTGTATGGCGGATACGGGTACATGAAGGATTATCCTGTTGAACAGTATTTGAGGGATGAAAAGGTTCATTCTATCTTTGAAGGGACAAACGGGATTCAGGCCCTTGATCTCTTGGTCAGAAAGGTTCAGAAAAACAGTGAAAACCTAATGAACGGGCTTTTCAGGGATATAGACAAATTCTGCAAAGAGAACGGGAATCATAAAGATCTGACAAAACATATCGGTAATCTTACAGAAGGGTTGAAAGTTCTGTCCGAGGTTACGGCCTATTTTGCCGGAGGGCACGGTGAGGATTACAACAAAATGGCTCTTTTTGCTACGCCCTACATGGAGCTTTTTGGTGATGTTATAACCGGCTGGCTTCTTTTGTGGCAGGCTGTCATTGCCCATGAAAAACTTGAAGATGTAATTCATAGAAAGGGAGTAAAGGGGCAGAAAGAGATAAACAGGCTTATAAAAGAGAACAGCGAAGCCGCATTTTACAGCGGAAAGTTTGCCTCAGCTCGTTATTTCAGCAGTAATATTCTGAGACTCGCTCCTGCAAAGGCAGGGGCTATTATGGATGGTGATACAGCTGCCATCGAGATAGCGGAGGAGGAGTTTTAATAAAACTGGATGCTGGATTCCGGATACCTATTCCCGGCACGAATGGTATTTTTTTATCCAGCATCCAGTATCCAGAATCAAGTATATACTCACCGCACTCAAACCCTTCTTTTTTCTATTTACAAACTTGATATTTAAGTATATCAAATAGGCTCAATTGTCTGACTCACCTATGTATATTACCAGACAAGGGCGGTTAACTCAGCGGGAGAGTGCCATCCTCACACGGTGGAAGTCGCAGGTTCAAATCCTGTACCGCCCACCAGCCATAAATACAGGAATAGCAAAAGGTTTAAAATAATTTTAATGTGAAAGCCTTATAATACTATCTATTGTCTGTTGAATAATAATGGTTATAATTGTCGAGGTTTTCTATAACCAATCTTCTTTATTTTTAGTCCTATCTTATTTACATAACCCGCAATCCAGACATGAAACAGCTATATTATTTTTTGTTACTTACCAAAACCTTGGGACTTTAACAGATATTTGCAAATTTGAAGATGATTATTAATTAGGGTCATATGTAATTTAGAACAGTCTTAAAAGTGCATCTAAATACTTGTAGCTATTCCCCAATATATCGAAAAAAACTCTTTTCAATAAAATATCAATATGTTGACATATATTTTTTATTAAGATAATATCCATCGAATTTTTCACGACTTGTTCGGATATTTTAAAATATAATCTGATATCCAGTTTCCTGTTACATTTTCTGACTATTTCATCCGGTTTTTCTACTGGTACTAATAAACCTAAAAGATAGGGTGGTTCCATGATCTATAACCGCACCAAGCTACTCGATTATTCAGTGTTGACGTCGCCGGTTATAATCGACAAATCGAAGTTAATGAGCATCTGCCACCCAAATTTAATTAAGTTCAAAAGAGTGAATAAACATCTATTACCGGGAGATAAGAGACTTTGAGGTTTCTATACCTTTATAGGGAGTAAATAAATAGATATCGATTTCATCTTATAGTAACGCATCCGGACAGAGGATAACCAGAGAAAAGGTAATAATTTGAAAAAATGAAATTACTAATAAACTTACAGTTTTCAGTTTATCTAATTGGCCATGGAGGGAAAAATCATGAACCAGACCATTCAACATAAATCTATGGTAACGGGAAAAGGATGGTTTTCCTGGTTAATGATAATGTTGTGTTTCATGTATATACCCGATATGAATTCATTCGGCCAATCACTGGAGCTGGATCAATCCATTAGCATTAACACAGGATATTGTACATCTTCAGGTAAAAGATTTGGTGAGGCTGTAGCCCTGGGTGATCTGGACGGCAATGGATTTGACGATCTGATTGTTTCCAGGAGGAATGCCCGAAGCCTGCTATACTACTCTCTTGGCAAATCCTTTGCTTGGCCCCCTGTAGAATTAAATTACACGTACATGGTCAGCAGCATTACCACTGCCGATATAAATAATGACGAATACATGGATATTGTCCTTGCGGATGGAAATGATATTTTTGTCTATTATGGAAAGCCTGTAAGGATTGAAGATGACGATCCACCGGACTGGAGTTTTAATAACCCGTCGAATAAGGTTTTTAATGGTGGAGTAAGGAGTGTTGATGTTAATTCCGACGGATTTGAGGATATTATAGCGGGGGCACCCGACGATAATAAAGCCTTCATCTTTTATGGATCTGCAACGGGTCTGCCTTCGGATCATCTTCCCGATGTAATTATAGACGAAAGTACAATGGGTGTTTATTCACAGATTGAAAATGGGGTAGCGGTAACTTACAGAGTTAATGGATATTTGGGTTATGCGGTCGGCAGAGACGGAAAGATCTGCGGTTCGGAAATATGCGGTTCACAATATGCAGTAGGAGTTAAAGGGGCAGCAATTGATGTTAACAGGGACGGTATATTTTCAGCTAATGAAGTAAATGCAGGTGTAGTTATGATCGGCCCGATACTCCAGGTGCTTTCCGGAGACAAACACCCTGACACCGGGTTTGGTCACGCCCTGGGCAATGCCGGAGATGTAAACGGAGATGGTGAAGACGATATGATTATTAGTGCGCCTTCTGATGGGGGCACTGTAGAGTATAACCCCAAGGTTTTCGTCTATTTGGGAAAATCCGGTCCAGGTAAGCTGAATCTGAATTATTCCTGGTCAGTGGAAGAACCGAATGCCAGGAATCCGGACAATCAACTTTTTAGAACCTTCGGCCATGTTTTAGGTGGTGCAGGAGATATAAACGGCGACGGATACAGCGAAATTATAGTTACAGATTACAGATACAGTAACCAGGGCGCGGGGCGAAGCCAGTCGGAAGCAGGGTACTGGGGTCGTGCTTACATATGGTTTGGGGGGCCCGCGACTTCAGGGGACCCATCTGGACTGGGATTGAATCCAACACCGCAAACAGCTGATATAATTCTTCGGGGGGGCGGTTCGAATGGAGGTTTTGGGCGGTCTTATGCAAGCGGTGATATCAATGGAGACGGTTACGGAGACATAGTGATCGGTGATCCTAGGGCTGCGGACGGTTGTCGGAACAGCAACGGCGGAGTAGTAACTGCTGAATTTGGAAAAGTATATGTATATCTGTCAGGATTCGCTCCGCCCGATACGGATGAAGACGGTGTAGCCGATGATAATGACAATTGCCGTCTGGTGTCAAACTCATCTCAGTTAAACAGTGATACTGACAATTGGGGAGATGCCTGTGATAACTGTATTTTAGTGAATAATGTGGACCAGAACAATGCGGATTCAGATTCCTATGGTGATGCCTGCGATAATTGCATTGGT
>CAZSZQ010000187.1:0-6749 GCA_964610475.1 uncultured Desulfatiglans sp. | reverse complement strand
TGGCCATTAATTTCAGGGTGTTTCTCCACAGTTATCTTGGTTTTAACAGCAACTCGACATTGTTATACGGCGAAAAAGACGCCATCCTGATCGATGCATCTCAGATTATGAGTGATTCTTACCGTACGGTATCAGATATCCTGCCTATGAGAAAAAGGCTGACCCATATATACGTCTCCCATTTTCACCCTGACCACCATTTCGGGCTCGCAGTACTAAAATTCGCATTTCCAGAGGCAAAGATTGTTGCCCTGCCAAGTGTGATCAGGGACATAAAAGCCACCTCCAGCGACAAGGTTGATATGTGGTCTATTGACCGCTTCGGGCCAGGTGAAATACCAGGCAAAACCACAATACCGACGCCGCTTAACGAACCCAAGCTTGCGCTTGAAGGGGAGGAGATCATATTTTCAGACGGCTGGGAAGGTGACAGTATAAACAATTCTACTGTATGGGTGCCTTCTGTCGGCCTACTGTGTGCCACTGATATAGCCTTTCATGACTGTCACCTGTGGCCAATAGAAAGCAATGTGGCCCGCAGGGTCATCTGGCGAAAGGATATCGAAAGACTAAAGGAGTTTGACGCAAGGATAATCATACCCGGCCATTGCGATGAGAAAAAGATCCGGATCATGGATGCAGTTCAGAAAGATATACACAGTAAATATACAGAGTGTGCTGACTGGTCTATTAACTATCTTGATAATTATGAGGAGGTTTACAGCACTGCAAAATCAGCAGAAGAGCTGGTTAAGAGAGTTTATAAAAAATACCCCGATGTTAAGGCCGAAGACTTTGCAATACAATGGCAGGCAAGACTCCTTTATCCTCAAAGCAGCCCGGACTGGCTTCTTCCCCTGCCAGGAGAACCGGGAAAGATATTCCTGAACCCGGCCGGCGGGTATGATGGTGATCCTCCGAGAGAATAGAATTGCATTATGATTGAAGATGAAAAGACAAGAATCGTTGAATCGATTAAAGAGAAATACGGTGAGGGATATAACGATTTAAAATGGATTAATGATGAAGAGGCGAAAAATGCAGAAACCGAACGCATTGAAATCCTGGAATATTTAAAAAATCATATCTCATTTGCCTGCAACGGGACAAAACCTTATTATATCGATATCTCACCCGGATGCAGGCATTGCGGTGAAGGAACATGGTCATGCCTGTTCATTAATGGAAAATGCAACGGCCATTGCTTTTTCTGCCCTTCCGAACAAACGGAAATTGGAGAGCCTGTTACAAACTCCCTCCCGTTCACGCTGCCCGTTGATTACATCGATTATCTGGACTATTTTAAAATGAAGGGAGTCAGTATCAGCGGAGGTGAACCTCTTTTGACACCGGAAAGGACCCTGAAATTTCTGACCGCAGTAAAGAACAGGTATGGGAATGATATTCACAAATGGATGTATACAAACGGAATTCTGATTACCAAAGAGATGCTCCAAAAATTGAGGGATGCCGGTTTAAATGAAATACGGATAAACCTTGTTGCGCAGAACTATAATATCGAAAAAATAAGCCTCGCTTCAAAATACATCAACACGGTTACTGTAGAGATTCCTGCTATACCTGAAGATTATGAACGGTTATGCGGTATTCTCAATCAACTTCTTGAATCGGGACTTAAATATCTCAACCTTCATCAGCTTCGCTGTACTGAATTTAATTATAAAAATTTCATAAAAAGAGGATATTCATTCCTTCATGGACCGGATGTTACGGTACTGGAGTCAGAACTCACAGCGCTTAAGCTCATCAAATTTGCCGCCGATTCAGGTACAAAACTGCCGATCAACTACTGTTCTTTTGTGTATCGCAACATTTTTCAAAGGATGAGGGCGCGCCAGAGATCGGCGCCGTGCCTGGTTAAGAGCTATGAGGATATAACAGAAACCGGAATCATACGAAATCTATCTGTTAAAATTCCAAAAGAGGAGGCCGATAGAATAAAATCAGCCATAAATGCTGCTGGAGAGCCTGAGACATCTGTTCAATATGATGCCAGGTCACTTAAATTTTCATTTTCAGGTAAAATATTAAAATATATTGGCTTTAAAACCCCGGTGACTGTTTCCTACCATGATTCAACACTCGCCTCATCCATTTCTTACCGGAATGTATTCAAGGAAATACGCCTGAATGCGGGGAAGAAAATCACTGCTGAACGATGGCGTGCATTGCCTGAAATTGAGGTCAGCGGGGAAGATCTGATTATTTTTAAAGAAAGGTATCTTGATAAAATACACTTAAACCGGCGAACACCTGTTTCAGACAAGTTGGCAAAGATCGATTCTATGGAATCACCCCATTGCGGGTTAAAGGGTTACTGGTAGATAAAGGCTCTTTTAATTAAATATAAGCGTTCAGCATTCAGCCATCAGCTTAATGCCTTCAAAACAAAGAAGCTGATCGTTGAAAGCTCCATCCAGAAATTGCTTCTTTCTGGATGGGCACTAATTATAAATTACTCCCTCCATTCTTCAAGCACTTCACCCAGCCCGAGACCAACCGGCATCATGCCTTCCATCATACTCATTTTTGCATCGAGCACCTTGGCGGGACCAAGGAAGGTCAAGGGATCATGTGGGCCGTCAAAGAATTGAACGGTGGCAGTCCCCCTTGTAGCACCCGGTCCTGATCCCGCATCAAGCGGGCCAGCACTCATTTCGGGCCTATCGCAGCCGAGGCAGATCATCTGATTAAAGGACTTGGTTGTGAGCGAACCCGGACCAATGCGCCTCACGAGGAGAGTAGGTCCCATATCAGGCCATTTAATCTCTGGAGAAGAGTCGGATACCTTATATACTATTTTCATTAAAGGAACACCTCCCTGGTCCTTCATCTTGTTTACTATGATCATCCATCCGTCATAGGTATTAGTCCAGGTGATCTCTGCCATTTTCTTGGGCCATCCAAAGGCCTCCCTGCCTGCAAGAAGGCCCATATCACTGTCAATATATTCTATCAGTGTAGTATTCCCGACTTTATCTTTATATTTTACCGGTGCATTGATAGCTACCTCATGGACATTATACCCTCCCTTTTCCACATCAAGGGTCCAGCCAAGTATCAGAACAAAGGTCTCTTCGTCACCTGCAGGTTCCATAGGTGGCATAACAGCTCTTTTTATTGCCCCTTTTGGTGCCTTGCACAAAATGGATATTCCTTTCATATCACAGAAACGATGGGGAAGAGGCGGATAGACAGGTGAAAATATTGGAGAAGGGATAAAATCCTCACCTGTTTTCTTATTGCTTTTATTCTGACCATAACCTGCAGACGAAAAAATGGCTATAATAACACATAGAGATACTGCAATGAATGTAAACCTGCTTTGATTCATAATAAGGCCCCCCTTTTTTTAATATTGAATCATCTGGTTTTATAATGCTTAATTTGTAGAAAAGAAAAATTGTTTGAAATCTCAATGGATTCTATGGGTTCAAAGCCGGCATGTCAAATGAAAACTTCCCGTAACATCCACAAGTTATTTTTTAGAGAAATACTTTATCCCTATTCTTGAACTTCTATCAAATCAGCTTAATACATATATAATGAGATGTAGAATTGATAATAATAGAACTTATTATTACATATATTTTATAATTATTAATAAATATAGTTCAATTATAAACTGTTAAGCTTTTAATTCAGCCAAAAATTTTCCATTTACTATTGATTTTCTGGTCTACTGCTTTTAAGTTTAATGAAATTTTTTACTCAGACCCTGCATATTGCCTGAGAATAAGATGAATAACATCTTTAAAAAAGGGAGACCTCTATGGAACAGAAAAGATTACTGAAAGCCATTATTATAATGGTAATAACTGTATTGTTATCATTAGAAGTCGTAATAGCGCAGGAGAGAAAACCTGCCTTACCCCCGACAACGGAGGTTAAATCGCCGGAAGTTCTCTCAGACATGAGCATCATATTCCGCATACTCGCGCCTGATGCTACGAAGGTAGGATTAAACAGCTCGGATATCTTTGGGATGACTCCAGGTGATGTGCAATTTGTAAAAAATACTGAAGGCGTATGGGAGGCAAAAATTGGTCCCCTTGCGCCCGGCGCCTACAGGTATCTATTCACGGCTGACGGGGCCTCGGTTGTTGATCCTCATAATACATCAGTAAGCGAATCCAACAACAACGTGTGGAGCATGGTTTATGTCCCCGGCGCAGACTATATGGAGATGAAGCAGGTTCCTCATGGTGCAGTTGCAGAGGTATATTATTACTCTACATCTCTGAAAAGAGACAGACGTATGCATATCTATACCCCTCCTGGTTACGAATCAGACAATAAAAAATATCCTGTTTTTTACCTTCTTCACGGTGCAATGGATTGTGACGACTCCTGGACCACTGTTGGTAGGGCCGGGTTTATCATGGATAATCTTATCTCAGATAAAAAGGCAAAACCCATGATTATTGTTATGCCCGCAGGGCATACTACAAAAAATTTCAGCATGGGTGATGGTATCGGGCAGATGGTTGATGAATTCTCGTTAGATTTTATGAATGATTTAATGCCCTACGTCGAAAGAAATTATAGGGTCATTAATAAACGTGAGGATTGCGCTATTGCAGGTTTGTCTATGGGGGGAATGCAGACCCTGAATATAGCTATGACAGATCTTGGTAAGTTTACCTACATTGGAGTTTTCAGCTCTGGCGTATTCAGTCTGGGGAGCGGCATTCCGGCTCAGGCGGCTTCATCCGGCTGGGAAGAAGAGCATATAAACATGCTTGAAAACAAAGATTTGAAAAAAGGGATTAAACTGTTATGGTTTGCCACAGGAAAGGAAGACTTTCTTATTGAAACCACAAGAGCTTCAGTGGAGATGCTTAAAAAACATGGCTTCTCACCGGTATATAAAGAAACAGACGGCGGCCATACATGGACTAAATGGCGTGATTATCTGTATGAATTTGCACCTCAATTATTCCGGTAGATTTTTTATATAATACAATAATATCCATGAGTTATATTACATTAAATTATTTTTATTGACATCTTATGGTTTCTATTATCAAATGTCCGAATTTTATTTTTATGGTTCAACCTTTTATTAATATTGTTTTTCGAGTTTAAAAATGAAAAAGATACATGGTTCACAACGTTATACATATAATTCTGATATGTTTTTCCCATATCTACTTTTTATAACCTTAACCTTATCAGTCGCTCTCGCATCGTACCAGATATTTTTTGTAGACAATTTAACAGACAGTTATAATGATCAGGTGTTAAAAAAGCTGTTGCCAACAACAAGTGTTTTAGCAGCCGGAGTAACGATCTGGACGGTTTTTCTCTTTGGGGTTCGAATCTGGTTTGCCTGCCTTTATAAATCTTACAGCCCGGTTTCCGGCAAGGAATTACCGGTAATAACAGTAATCATACCTGCTTATAATGAAGGCCCGCAGGTACTTGATACGGTGAGATCTGTAATGGACAGTAACTATCCTGCCGAAAAGATGCAGGTAATCTGTGTTGACGACGGTTCCAAGGATGATACCTGGGAATGGATGAAAAAGGCAAAAGATGAATTTCCGCACAGGGTTAAGCTGATACGTCAGCCTTTTAACAGCGGTAAAAGACTTGCCTTGAGGGAAGGGTTTGCAAACGCAAAAGGTAAGATATTTGTCACGATTGATTCGGATTCGGAAATACTGCCTGATACCCTTCGTCACCTGGTCAGCCCGTTTGTTCTTGATCACAGGGTAGGCGCTGTTGCAGGTAATGTCAGGGTATTAAATACCTCCGAAGGCTTTATACCCAAAATGTTTGAAATATCCTTTGCCTATGCCTTTGATTTTTTACGTTCCGGGCAGAGCGTCTATGGAGGTGTTTTTTGTACTCCAGGGGCTCTTTCAGCTTACCGTGCCGATGTTGTAAGACCTAATCTTTCAAGATGGGTCAATCAGACCTTTATGGGTAAACGGGCAACTATTGGTGAAGACAGGGCATTGACCAATATGATACTTGGAATGGGATTCCGTGTTGTCTATCAGCGGAAGGCCATTGTAAACACAAAAATACCCGTTACCTACACGGGTTTGCGAAAGATGTTGCTTAGATGGGCACGCAGCAATGTCAGGGAAAACCTTGTAATGTTTTCATTCGTAGCACGAAAATTTCGCCCAAATGACTCGGGCAGTAACTGGATACGCCTCTTCAGTGTAACACAGATTTTGCGTTTAACCTTTGGGGAGGGATGCAAATTGGCCGTGGTTGTACAGCTTCTTTTAAACCCGATTCCTACTCTGATATTAATATCAATCGGCTGCCTGATAAGCGCAATAATGCCTTCTATCGTATATCAAAAACAATATCACAGCTTGTTAGGCTGGCAGTGGGCATTGCCATTCTCCTTTTACTGGATTTTCAGCTTAAGCTGGATCTCACTCTGGGGGCTAATATCAGCAAACCGCACAGGCTGGTTGACCCGTGAAATCGTCATTGTACCTGATCCCCAAAAACATGCCGAAGTTCAACATCATCATCGTTTACGGAGACTGCTTTCTAAAGCGGCATAAACTTGTTTATGCGGAAAGACAAGATCAATTTCTAAACCTGTACCTGTCTCTTTTCCTCGATATAAAAACAGGGCTTTCATCAGCATCACTGAAAGCCCTGTACTTATTTTATATGGCGCGCCCGGGAAGATTCGAACCCCCGGCCTGCGGATTAGAAGTCCGTTTTCTATATTTCTTGACTCACTTCACTAAAAT
>CAZSZQ010000186.1:0-6843 GCA_964610475.1 uncultured Desulfatiglans sp. | reverse complement strand
TTTTTCTCTGCTTCTGTCATGGGGAGTTCAATCCCTGGAAAGCTATGTGAAGAAGGCACATCATCATAGTAGAAAGGGAATGTTGAAACCAGCCTTCCCGAGGGGTTTACCTTTCCGCCTAAAACATCAACAATTGCATTGCCGGTCTCTTGTCCGGGCTGCCATGCGAGGAGTATTGCATCAGGATAATCCCGCCAGCTTGCTGCCTCGATTACACCTCCGATATTGAGAATAATCACTGTCTTTTTATTTTTTGTCTTAAACTCTTCATTGACCTTTTTAATAAGCCCTTTTTCATCTTCAGTAAGATAAAAATCGCCCGGTTCTGCCTTTCTGTCTCCGCCCTCGCCTGAGATACGTCCTATGGTTACAATAGCGATATCCGTGTCATCCGCAAGCCTCCTTATTTCTGCTTCATCAACCTTCATCTCTGGCGCTTGCAGTTTTCCCATAAAGGGATTCTTAGATTTCTCCTGTTGTTCTTCCGTCTTTTTTATATAATTGAGGTATGTTTCCATAATACGGGCATCAGTGGAATAACCCGCATTCGTAAGCCCCTCAACAAGAGAAACACTGTAACCCTCATTCACATCGCCGCTCCCGGTTCCGCCCGTGATTATTTTATATGATGAGTTCCCAAATACTGCTACCTTTTTTATGTCGCCTCCAAAAGGAAGCGACTGGTTAACATTCTTTAATAGTACCATGCCCTCTGATGCTACACGCCTTGCTGTTTCCGCATTAGTCTTTAAATCAGGCATGTCTGAATATTTGTAACCGTTGAATCTTGGGGTTCTGATAAGGATATTCAAGATTCTTCCTATATTTTTGTCCAGGATCTTTTCATCAAGCCTTCCCTCTCTTACCGCCTTTTCTATATCCTTTGACTGATTCCTGTTACCTGGCATAATAAGGTCATTACCCGCCTTCATTTGTGCAACAACATCGCTGCCTCCACCCCAGTCAGTCATTACTAAGCCTTTAAAACCCCAGTCTTCCCTGAGTATTTTAGTCAGGAGATCATGGCTTTCGGATGTGTATGTCCCGTTTATCTTATTGTAGGATGACATTACTGTCCATGGTTTGGCCTCCTGAACTGCTATCCTGAAACCCTCAAGATACAGCTCGCGCATGGCCCTTTCACTCACAATGGTATCAACAGCCATCCTGTTTGTCTCCTGGTTATTAGCCGCAAAGTGTTTTATTGAAGTTCCAACGCCCCTGGATTGTATGCCGTTAACCATGGCGGCGGCCATCTTGCCTGTAATAAGGGGATCCTCTGAATAATACTCATAGTTACGTCCGCACAAGGGATTTCTGTGAAGGTTCATGCCCGGACCAAGTATGGTATCAACGCCATATTCAAGCACCTCATTTCCCATTGCGCTACCCACATCTTTGACAAGCTCCGCGTCCCATGTGGAGGCAAGGAGTGTTGCAATGGGAAAAGCCGTGCAAAAATATTTCCGGGTTTCTCTTTCCCTCTCAGGGTTTATCCTCAGACCCGCGGGGCCGTCTGCAACAACCATTGTTGTAATGCCGAGCTCAGGTATCTCAGCAGTTCTGCCTGCGGCCCCTGAGACATATCTCTTTATCCTTTGAACCATAGCATCATATTCAGGATCCGGTTCTTCACTTTTCCCGGAAAGTGCGTCAAGGTAGTTGTCGCCTTCAGGCAGGTTTTCAAGAAGGGAGGGAGGGATATCCATGCCTGTGCCGCAAACAAGCAGTGCCTTTTCCTCAAGGGTCATGGCCTTAATAATTTTATGAATGTTATTCTTGTTCAGCTCCGGCCTGGAAGCCGGTTTATCATTACATGATATTGTAAAAAGACAAATTGCAGATAAGATGGACAAGGCAAATATCCTCCTTATTTTAATGCTCATCTTTTCCCTCCTTTTAAAAAGAATAATGCCCCTGACCCATGCATTATCAGGATGGATAAAGGTCTGCCAGGCGACCGAGCCTGCCTTTTCTTTCGCTTCCTATATAATAGTCGTCGCCCACAAGCACCAGCACACGGGGACCACCTGTTTCACTTTGTCTTGGAGGAAAATAATCGGTCATATCGGCAAACTGTTCCTTAAGCTCCTTTGCCTTTCCTATCCTCATTATTGGAAAATCACCAAAAGTAACTCCGGATGCGCTGTAATGGGCCTTCATTTCATCGGGCAATGAACTCTTCGGGTCCTTTGTCACAATAATTATCACATGGGTTTTAAACTGCTGTTTCCTGTCTTCAGGTATCTCATCCATTACCCTTACAAGATTATCAAGGCTCTTTGCCCTGCCCTTTTCCTCATCATAATTTTTATGGAATTTATCCATGCTGATAAAGGTCATGAGGGGCTCCTGGGTAGCATCCATATATTTTGAAAAAAAGTCACGGGTCTTCTGGATATCGTCAAAATAGCTGCCATTTGTATTGTATGTCGGGTACTGGCCTGCATTGGCGGTTTCTATTAAAACATCAACAAAAGACTTGTCCTGATCTTCCCACAGTGTAGGCTCACCGCCCGTATAATTCAGGTTCCAGTATGAATCAGGCATGGCTCTACAATCATCAAGAGCTGTCCTCACCTGATCCCATGCGAGTTTATACCCCGGTTTTATGATGTGGTCTTCTGCCTCTCCAACATAGATATATCCGCAATGTGCACAATTGAAATTGCATTTATGGAGTAAAGAGACCCCCATGATGTTTGTAGGTTTACGACCGATATATTCCATATTATTCCCACCCCGTAGTGAGACCTGTACCTGCATAAAAATAACCTATTGCCTCTATCTCATGAATTTTACCATTTCTGATCTTGAATACATGGGCCGCAGGCAGTTCAAATGGCCCCCACTCATTGGCAAATTCGTTAATCCCGGGTACACCGGTAATCTTCATTACCTTGGGTTCTCCATTATGTCTGAATATGGAAAAGACAAATACAAGCCCCTTTTCCTCATCAACGGCAAAAATGCGCCTGTCGGTTATATCCGTAATGTAACTCAGACGGCCTGTGCTGAGTTGATCAGAACACTTTAATGTACTGAATATATCCACTCCCTCTTTCCCTGTCTGATCATTGGCTGCAATACCGCCGTTCTCCCTGCGCTGGCATTCATCGGCAAATGGGGCCACATTGCCATTATCCTGAACAATGGCCTCATAATAGAGATTTGCTATCTCAATCATCTTTTCCCTCGGTGTACGCTCCATCTTTAGCTGGCGCTCCAGGAATGCCGGGCGAAGTTTAGACATGTTATCATTCAAGGGTTCACCCTTTTCATTGTGTATAACGAGGTGATCGATCTTACTTATCTCATTATCAACAACCTTAAGTCTTACAGCGACTATTGCAGGTTTTTTATTCTCCTCTATTACGCCCATGAAGGCAACCTCGCCTGTATCGGGGTCAGCAACAATAATCTTGAATTCAGTTGGCCCGCCTGTTGCAGTCTTCCAGAGCCCTTCGCCTATGGTAATCTTCTTGTTGTTTTCAACGATCTCTGCATTGGCTGCAAGCGGGACACCGGCTGGATCATTCTTCACAAGGGCGGCAAGATATGTATCCATGATTCCGCTGAGACAGTCACGTGTGCATGTCCAGCCGTCGGATGCATGATATGGCATGCCTAGTGCGGCAATGGCCTCTATCTCGTAGATTTTACCGCTCCTTATTTTGTAGATATGGCCTGCCCCTACATTAAACTGTCCCCAGCTGTTAGGGCTTTCTGTGACACCGGGCATATTTTTTACAGGTAGCGGATTGGGTTCACCATCATGGTTGAACATGGAGAATATCATTACAAGCCCCATTTCTTCATCTATTGCTACGAGCCTGCGCTGGTTTATATCGGAGATATAGCGCATGATGCCGGTGCTGAGTTGTTCCCCGCATTTCAAGCGGCCAAAGGGAGCCATTGCTCCAAAGGTTGTTGCTGAATTTTCAGGGACAGGCGCCTGATTATTGGCAGCGGTGATGCCCCCTTCATGTCTCTCACATTCATCAGCAAATGGGGCCACCGTGCCATCACTCTGTTCAATGGCATCATAATATGCATTGGCGGCCCTGAACATCTCTTCACGGGATACCCTTTCCGATGGATCAAGCTTCTGAACCAGTCCGGGCCTGGGTTTTATAAGTCCCTCTGGCATGGGTTCAGCGATCTGCCTCCAGATCATGTGGTCTATCTCAGTTATCTCGCCGTTAACCAGTTTAAGACGTATACCTATCTGAACCGGTTTACCCTTTTCCTGGAGAAGGCCCATATAGCCTATCTGGTCAAGAACCGGGTCTGCAACATAGATCTTATATTCTGTAGTGCCGGGGCCTGTAGTGTTTTCCCACAGCCCCTTTCCTATGGGCGTCGCCTCTGTGTTTTCAACAAGTTTTACATCCTTTGCAAGCGGAACAAGGGAAGAGTCATGCTTTACAAGGGCATCAAGGTACTGATCCATGAGTTTTACTAGAGGTTCACGTTTGGATACCTCGGGTGTAACTGCCGGTCGTGTATCTTTTTTAGCCGCATCAGGTGAATCCGATGGTGATGAGCATGCTGAAAAGATGAGAGAAAAAACAATTAGATTAACTATCAGAATATAAATTTTTTTCATAAAAGCCCCCTGGTATTAAATATTATCTTTGGTTGTTTGATCATTGCAGGGAACGCTCGCAACCGTTCCCTGCAGATGTGGCGATATAATTATTCCCATCCGGCTGAAATAACAAAACCGAAAACCAGTAAAAGAATGTATATAACGACAGTTTTTTTCATAAGCCCCCCTTTTGCGGCCATTTAAAAACCTGGCTATACACATATACCCTTTACAATCTTACAGAACTTTCGGTTTTTAAAGACATAATTTATTGATGTTTAAGCTGAATTATTAAAAAAGATACTGCTCTTGCCGGAAAAGAACTATAGGAATATAGCCTTTGTGTGTCAAGACAATAAAGCTAAAATGTAATACCTTTTATGGGTTTGGTTCGGGGAGTATATCAGCCTGAGCAACTGTAGAGAGGCATACCCCAACCAACTGGGTATAAAGCGAAGTAAACGGGACCCCATAATAAGCGGGGAAGCGTGACAAACCTCTTCTTAACAATTCGATGATATTATTTAAATTTTGAGTTGCCCCAATTACTTTATTGGTATTACTGCCTCTTAAGATTTATGGTATTATTAAAGGACGGCTCAATTTATGATAGTAATGAGAGCAATGGGACCTTATTATTTATATTTTCAATAATTCCAGCCGGTAATCCTCTTCCTTTGCAGTCTTTTCTCCACGCTGAACCGAAATACTCATCGCCGCAGGTGTGGTGTCTAATCTCCTTTCCAAATCTACCATTAACATCCCCAATTCAATCACCTCCCTTAACAGATCATCATGTAATGCAATAAACCTGGGTATCTAGTCGGGCTAATCTAGGCATATCAGCACTTTGTCTCAATTTTATTTCGATATCAGGCAATTTTTTTTATTAAGGGCACCCTATCCTCTGTTAAAAAATTTGGTCTGTTACAAAGATATCGAAGTTGAGCATGAAATAAATTTAATATGATCATTTATAAATAGGCGTGGTTATACGATAAGAGGATCATTGCCTATTAAAAGTCTTGATAATTGAATGTCTATTCGGTATTTTATCTGTAAGTTACCATTTCCTGTGCTTGAGTATTTAAAAGAAGATTACACTCTTTTAACTGTTAATTGAGGTGTCAAATCATGGAAAGAGCTAAAAGATTTACTGCTCTTGGCATTCTTTTCTCCCCTGTAAATATTATATTTTTCATATTCCTTATATACCCCATTCATCTTGAGGCCTTTTCTCCACAGAACACCAGAGAAACGTCTCTCAGTCTGCCCCCCGGCACAGATTCCAGCTGGTGGAGAAAGGCACAGCAGGATATTATCGGGTCCGAGTATCATGTAGCTTTTCATGAGATCGCCGCTGCTTCCGGAATCATATCTGTCTTGCATGCCCCGAACAGGGCGCATAATCTGCGTACCTATTTTACTCCTGAAGGTATCCGCGTAATCCCCAGAACAGGCAATGGCGCGGATTGGGAATGGGGACTCAGTCTGAAAGGATACGGCCCGAAGGGTGATGTAAGACCTGTTGAACGGGCAGAGATAGTGCCTTACATGAACCGCGTGGAGTACCGAAGAGGAGAAAACCTGATAGAATGGTATATTAACGATGAAAAGGGGCTGGAGCAGGGTTTCACAATAAAAGCGCCTCTCGTTACAAAGGAACCTTGTTCAGAGACCCTATTGATTATGAAATTATCCATCCATGGGAATCTCAGCGGAATAATAAACGGGTCGGGTGACCTTGTCGCATTTGGCAAACCTGGTGATTTAAGTATAATCAATTATGGAAAACTTTATGCCATTGATTCGGAAGATAAGATATTACCGGCAGGTTTTAACATCAATTCCACTGAACTGGAAATATATGTGGATACAACAGATGCCGTTTATCCGATCATAATTGATCCCCTTGCTTTTACCCCTGCCTGGACAGCAGAATTCAACCAGGCATCAGCCTATTTTGGATACAGCGTTGCTTCAGCAGGCGATGTAAACGGGGACGGCTATTCGGATGTTATTGTGGGGGCATATTTTTACGACAACGGCGAGTCCAATGAAGGCTCTGCCTTTGTATATCACGGCTCATCCGCAGGCCTGAGCGCCAATCCGCTATGGACAGCAGAGTCTGGCCAGGCCTCCGCCTTTTTTGGATACAGTGTTGCGGCAGCCGGAGATGTGAACGGGGATGGTTATTCTGATATTATTGTGGGGGCATATTCTTATGACAAGGGCGAATCCGATGAAGGCTC
>CAZSZQ010000185.1:0-6905 GCA_964610475.1 uncultured Desulfatiglans sp. | reverse complement strand
ACAAAATAGAAATAGTTTTATTTATTACGAGGTTCCCGGTCTACAATCTTCTTTGTGAAAATCCAGGTGCACCAACCGAGGGCCACCATAGCAAGACAAAAAAAGATGTATGAGATCCTCCAATCGAGCCCCCGGGTCATCATGCTCCACTCTGACATCCCGCCTATGCTTGCAACGAGATTAAGTGGAAGAAATACAATGTTTATCAGGGTGAGATTCTTCAACAATACATTCATATTGTTGTTTACTATGGTTCCACGGGCGTCCATAAGTCCGCTCAATACAGATGTATATATATTGGATTGCCTGGCAGCCTGTGAGTTTTCAAGAATTATATCATCAAGCATTTCAAGATGGCTTTCCTGAAATCCGAGCTGGTTCGCCATATTGCTGAGCTTTTTCAGAACAGTCCCATTACCTTCAAGTGCATCTACATAGTATACAAGGCTTTCACTGAGACTGAACATCTGAAGAAGATGTTTATTTTCCATGGACACGGTAATTTTTTTCTCAAGCTCCGATCCTATCAGCCTTATGGCCTTCAGATGCCCGACGTACTGGCGGACTTTACTAAGGAGAAATGCCAGCATTACGTCCCGGACATCCTTTATTTTACGAAATTCCCTCTCCATAAAGGATAACTCGCTGGTCTCGCCTATAAATGCCAATTGATCCTTATAAAGAATTAATCCGGTAACCTTTATTTCAAATTCAATTGCATCCGAGACCGTTGCCTTAATGGGTGACTTCCATATCACCAGTAATCGTTCATCTGAAAAATCTATCCTGGGGACCTCATCAGGGTCAAAAATAGAACTCATATCATAGTCATCAAGATAGAACTTATTTTTCAGAAGCTCTTTTTCATTCTCTTTAATCTCAGATACAATCATAATAGTTCCTGAATCCTCAGTTGACTGAAGAACCCTGTTTTCTTTGATTTCGTAATAGCTTATCATTTTTTGCTCCATTTTCCCTTTGACCGGGCCGTCGGAAAACCTCTTTTTAAAATAAACAGAAAAGGAATGGCAGCCTGTTAAAAAATGTTTTTATTAAAATCCGGGTTTAAATAGCCATGCATTCTCCTGTATGGAGGCCATGCGCGCAAATTCTCTTATCTCTGGTTTCTCATGCTCCTTTAATGCCTTTTTAATAAGAGACTTGCAGTTTTTTGCAGGACAAAAAGCAGGACTCTTCCATTCATCACCTGATTCACACACCGGTAATTTTACAGAACATTCCGCACATTGAGGCTTTATATTTTTCTTTTTCTCCATAATAAATTCCTCCTATTTATTTAGGAAATTTCATTCAGCCTGAGCAGCGTTTTCTGCAGTCTTCTCAGGTATCTTTAATCCAATAACCCAGTCAGTCAGAATTTCTCCTGTTTCCTGAAGCATACTGTCCCTGCTGTCCTGTTGCGGATTATTTTCTTCTTTTTTTTCTGCGGCTTCCAGTTCGGCATAATCTTTATAAGGCTCCTGTCCGAGGGCCTGCCTGCGTCTGTTTTCCATAGCCAGCAAGCGTTGTTTCATTGATTCGCGTTCTTGTCTCCGTTCTGTTTCATTCAGTGATACACTGGTTTTATTCCTGTTTTCTTCCAGTAACCGGACACGCTCATTCAGGTATATAAACTCAGGGTTATCTTTTATACGGAGCATGTGCCTCTCTTTAAGATAATTAATAGCAGGCGTAAGAACAGAGACCCTGTCGTAGTCTGTCTTCTTGATCTGATCCCACGCCATTGTCTGAGGTAAAGAGCTCTCACCGATTTTATCCAGGTCAAGTATTGCCGGAAATACAATATCCGGGATCACCCCCCGGTTTTGAGTGCTGTCACCACTGATACGATAGTATTTTGCTTCAGTGTATTTTACCCGGCCTGAATCCAGACGCTCAATGCTTTGAACAGTACCCTTGCCAAACGTCTGATTTCCGATCACGATCCCACGGCCATAATCCTGAATAGCGCCTGCAAAAATCTCCGAGGCCGAGGCGCTTAAACGGTTGACCAATACGGCCATCGGGCCGTTATATAAAAGCCTGGGATCAGAGTCTCCGGACAGCATTATTTCATTATCGGCATTTCGTATCTGGACTACAGGCCCTGTAGAGATAAACAGTCCGGTCAGATCATTGGCTTCCTGAAGAGAGCCCCCTCCATTATTTCTTAAGTCGATTATCAGACTATCAATATTCTCGTCCAGAAGTTCCAGGATCAGCTTTTCTACATCACGGGTACTGCTGCGATAATCGGGATCACCCGACATGGCTGCCTCAAAGTCAACATAAAAGGCCGGTAATTTGATTACGCCTGTCCTATGAAGCGTTTCACCGCGCTTGACCTCGATTATTGATTTTTTTGCAGACTCTTCTTCCAGTTTGACGGTATCGCGCATAATAGAGATGATTTTTGTTTTGCTGATATCAGTGTTATCTGCAGGTATGACTTTCAATCTAACTACAGTCTCCTTGGGGCCGCGTATGAGGTTAATAACATCATCCAGCCGCCATCCTTCCACGTCCACTAACTCACCGTTTTCACCCTGCCCGACAGCCATAATCAGATCTGCCGGTTTTAATTCCTTGCCCCGTTCTGCAGGACCTCCGGCAACAAGCTGGACCACTTTTACATATTGATCTTCACTCTGCAGCAAAGCCCCGATACCCTCCAATGACAGACGCATGTGGATATCAAAATTGTCGGCCTGGGCCGGGGGTAAATAATTCGTGTGCGGATCATAACTTTGAGTATAGGCAGCAATAAAATATTCAAATACATCATCATTATTGGTTTTTTCAAGTAAACGTAACTGGTTTTTATACCGCTTTGTAAGAGTTGAAAGGATTTCTTCTGCCGGTGTGTCATCAAGTTTCAGATCAAGTATCTCGTTTTTTAGCAGACGCCGCCAGAAATCTTTAAGTTCATCCATATCAGAATACCATGGAAGGTTTTCACGGTCCGCCTCAACATATTCATTTTTTTGAAAATCCAGGGAATCTATGCCCTGTTTTAATAATTCCAGCATGTAATCCAGTCGCTGCTGCCTCCTCTTATGGTACTGGTTGTAGATAAAAAAGGCTGATACCAGATTTCCTTTTTTCAGATCGTCATCAAAACCATGACGGTATTTTGAAAATTTTTCAATCTCAGTTGCCAGAAAATGAGCTTTGGCAGGATCCAGTATTTTCAGGTAATTATTGAATACCTTCTCGCTGAATGCATCATTTATGGGTTCGTCAAGATAATGGGACTTTTTAAGCATTTTAACCAAATCCCTGGTAGTTTTTCCATGATCTTTTGTTGGGGTAAATGAGCTTATTGAAACCTTTTTACCATCGCTGATCTCGGCATCTGTTTGTCTTAAATTAATAGCCAACACCAGGCATGAAAGTACAAGCAGCAGCAGTGCCAGCGTTTTTAACAAATTATAAAACCTTGCTTTATTTTTCATATTCTTTTCTTCAAATATTTCTTATAGGCTTACATAATATTATGACTTAACGGATCAATGAGTGATCCTAATTATCAGGTAACCGTTCATCTGTCCAGCAGTTTCATGTGTAATATGATATTGACACAACTTATTTATTTACTTATAGTTCTCACACAATATTAAGAACTATATACAATTATTCAGTACTATTTTGTAATAGTCATACATATCACAGGAGAGCCATATGCCCTGGCAAAGCATTCAATTATTAAACCATGAGTATTCCGGAATTGGAATAGTAAATTTAAATTAAGGATTACCTAACCATAAATTTTAAAAAGGAGAGAAAACATGGCCGGTACAGAAGTAAAATTCGGTGAATGGATTGAAAAAGGTTTTAAACTTTATAAAGATAATTTTGGCCTGCTTGTCCTGGCTTCACTGATTGCAGTCCTTATCAGCGCTGTTACCTTTGGAATTTTAGCTGGCCCGTTAATGGCTGGTATGTTTTTGATTACCCTTGATCTTATCGATGGAAAAGAACCAAAACCTGACGCAGGCATGGTTTTCAAAGGATTCAATTACTTTTTAAATGCCTTCCTGTTTGTTCTGCTGTGGGGCGTTTTAATGTTTGTGGTATCTTTCCTGTTATCCTTCATCCCTTGCATAGGCAGTCTTATTGCACTTTTTCTGGTATATTCTGCTCAGACGCTTCTGATGTTTGGCCTCTTTTTTATTGTGGAAGATAAAATGGAATTCTGGCCTGCTTCCATGAAGAGTATTGAAAAGGTAAAGGAAAATTTCTGGCCGTTCCTGGGTTTTTTTGTTGTCATAAGCATTATTGGTTCTATCGGCGCTGTTTTATGCGGTATCGGTATCATACTCACATTTCCTATTCAGATATGCGCCCTTACAGTGGCATACAGGGATATTTTTAAAAAAACACCACCACCATTGAATAGCTAAAAATGCATCAGAGTAATGCTGTTTAAGATTAATAGAAAAAATCCACAGGGCCGGTCAGCCGCATATAAATGAATGATATTAAAAATGCTTCTGAAAAAACATGGTATGAACGGCCCTCTTCATACTGGGATGTGGTGTGCCATCATCTGCCCTTAGCCCTGCTCACAGGGCTTCCCATGATCATCGCCTTTTTGATACCTCGTGAATATATTCCGCTCAGGCCCTGCACCTTTATGGCTCTTACAGGATACCCCTGCCCTTTTTGCGGTTTTACACGATCCTTTTTGGCTATTGCTTCGGGTGATCTTCAGTTTGCCTTATATAATTGTCCTCTTTCCATTGTGCTTTTTGTATGCTGCATCCTCATATTTATATGGAACTTAACCGGGCTCATATCGGGCCTGAAACTTTCAATACCTGGAATATTTAAGCCTGTAAAAGGTAAATATATCACAGTAATAATTTGCCTGCTTTTTCTGGCGAACTGGATTTATAGGCTTGAAGAGGGGCTGAAATAACCTGATATTTTAACAGGTATTCTTTATGTTTTTTTTACTGACCACACGGAAACACAGATATGCTCATACAGTTATTGTTATAATAATTGTTGTGATGCTGTTCGGATGTAAAAAAAATCCTGTATCACAATCATCATTAGCGGGTTCTTCTCTTACATCAAATGAAGAAAATTCCAGGGAATATGGATGGATACCTTTAGTCTGGAAAAGCTTTCTGGCCAATGGACCAGCAGGCCGGGAGTTACCTGATTTCTCATATGCAGGCTATGCAATGGGTGAACGACCTGTCCCTGAGTTTAACGGCCCTGTATATGATGTTACCCATCCCGGTTTTGGCGCCGCTCCGGATGATGGTATCGATGATACAAAAGCCATTCAAAAGGCCATTGAAACAGCAGAAACCAATGGAGGAGGTGTAGTATTTTTACCTAAGGGCCATTATGATGTCCATTCAACCCCGGACATACCCCATTTACGCATCACACACAGCCATGTGATATTGCGGGGCGAGGGCAGCACTGAAACCGGCACCTTACTGCATTTAGGTTTATCCGGACCTGATAGGATTGTTAATCGTCTTGGATTTATCCCTGCTGAACAGGAGGCACGCAGTTATGCTGCCATATCTGTACAGGGAGAAGAAAGCCGTAAGGAACTGGCCTTGTATACCGGTGATGTAACCCGCGGTAACAGGCTGATTAAGGTAACTGACAGCAGCAGGCTCTCACAGGGGCAGTTTGTCTCCATAGATTTTACTGACAATATGATTGACCCGGCATCTCCCCATCCGGAAAAGACTGACCTTGCAGCACAACTGGCCTCCCCTTTTCGATTCACAGAGGCCCAGACTGAAAGTTTTGGCCCTGAGGCAGCAACACATACCTGGTTTACGGCTATCCGTGAGATAATTGATCAAAATACCATCCTGCTATCAAAACCTGCCCGTTTTGACCAGATGACTCGTTATAATCCCCGTATCTATTCATTTGAAGGCGTTAAGGAGGTGGGCATAGAGCATTTACGCATTCAGAGCAGTTGGTCAGGAGGCTACCGTCATCACAAGCCCTTTCTTGGCCATGACGGCGCAGTTGTGCGTACAGCCAAAGAACAGGATTATCTGTGGAATGGCATATGGTTCAGCTTTGCAGTTAATTCATGGGTAAAAAATGTAGTATTTCAGGATCTTACACAGGGGATTATTGTGAGTAAATCAGCCAATATGACTATCGAGGATATCAAATTCAAGGGGTGTGACGGCCATGCCGGTATTACCATTGCACATAGTCATGACATCCTTGTAAATAGGGCAGAATTTACAGCGCGTATGATCCATCCTGTGACATTAAAAAACCATGCATCCGGTAATGTAATAACCAATGCAAAGGCCTTTTACGATGGGGAAAAACAGGTCTACGGTCCGGATGCAGCCATGGATTTTCACGGCCTCTCACCATATGAAAATCTTTTTGAAGATATGCAGGGGTTTTACATCTGCCCGGGCGGGGACGTTTCTGTGCTGCCTCATGCGGGCGTACGCAATGTCTTCTGGAATATCAGTGCGCCGGAAAACATGTCCTGTTATACCGGAAGCAAAGATGATGAGTTTGCCCGCAGTGAGAACTGGCGTTACACCTCATCAGGAACTTCAAAGACCATGTTTGAACACTTTCCTCAGGCCTTTTACATAGGGATTACCCGTAAAGGGTGTAAAAAGGTAACAGTGGCCGGTTCCGGCAATGATCGGAAGACGCCCTGGTTTACGATAGAGGGAATGAACAGGGAGGGCATAGGAATACCATCATTATATAGGGCCCAGCTTTCACATCGTTTGGGACGCTGATTTACTGTTTTTTCAGGAACCTTTTTGCTGTTTTTACAGGGAACAGGGATGCAAGGTTTTTCTGCTGCCATTTCACAAACTTTCTTATGCATTCTGAACAAATATCTGCTGAAAGGCTTTCATCTATTTCAAAACGATTAAAAG
>CAZSZQ010000184.1:0-6926 GCA_964610475.1 uncultured Desulfatiglans sp. | reverse complement strand
GGCATGGCGGGTATTAATTCACTTATTGATATAGATGAGTCACGCTGCTCCGAATTAAATGCAAGCGAGATTATCGCTGAAAAAGGCGGGGATAAGAATGTTGTGATTATAGGTCATTTTCCATTTATCCCCAAAATAAGAGAGATTGTGCGTAATCTGTGGGTAATAGAAAAGAATCCACAGCCAGGAGATTATCCTGAGGAAAAGGCAAAAGAGCTTATCCCTGAAGCCGATGTCCTTGCAATTACAGGGACAGCCATAACAAACCATACTATTGAAGAACTGCTAAAACTAAAAAATAAAAATACATACACTGTGGTGCTCGGTGACTCGGCTATCCTTTCACCTGTGCTTTTTGAATATGGAGTGGATGCGATCGCAGGGACAAAGGTGTTTGATCCTGATCTTGTCTTGAGATGCATTAGCCAGGGAGCTAACTTCAGGCAGATAAAGGGAACAAGAAAACTTATCATGTTAAGGGGTTAAAAATATGGCCGGTATATATGACGAAATAACGGCGCGTGCCCTCAAGATTATAGACAAAAACCTTCTTGATAAAAATATCACTGTAAAGGCCCGTGCATTAAGCACTGAAGAGGCCATCGGCAACCCTGAAGCGGACGATTTTCCGCTTATGAAGGGTAAAGAAAGGCTGATGCAGGCAGAGATCGATGGATCATGTGGTCAGGCATTTACCGATCAGTATGGCAATTTTGAAGGGAATCTAAAGAATATACTTCAGTCAGACCTGACGAATAGTTACCGCAGAGCCATATTTATTGCCTCCATAAATGCGGCATTGAGGCACATGGGATTGATACAAGGCACTGTTCATTGCAGAGACAAAGAACCCATGGAGTGTGCGGTACAACTTCAGCAATACATCAAGGCGGAATATGACACTCCTAAAATTACCCAGATAGGTTTTCAACCCCGTTTTGTTGAGATGCTGTCAGGTATCACCTCGCTCCGTGTAATTGATCTTGATAAAGACAACATTGGTACAGAAAAATCTGGCATAACTGTTGAAGGGCCTGAAAATACAGATGATGCCGTTAACTGGGCCGATCTGCTGCTTGTTACAGGATCAACCATTGCAAACGGGACAATTGAAAAATTTATGGATAAAAGGCCGGTGGTCTTTTACGGAACAACTATAGCAGGAGCAGCTCATCTTATGGGCTGGCGAAGGTTCTGCGCAAAGGGGAGGTAGATGGTTATTATAAAATCTCCAGTTCCTCTTCCCTGAGTTCCTTTATTTCATCCCTTATCCGGGCTGCCTCTTCAAATTCAAGGTTAGCGGCGGCCTCTTTCATCTTCTTCTCAAGATCCTTAATTGTCTTTTTGATCTCATCAGGGCTAAAATATTTCTGTGCCTTTTCAGAGACAGCCGGTACAGTCACATAGTCAGCCTCATAAATGGAGCCAAGCACATTATCTATATCCTTTGCAATGGATTCAGGTGTGATATTATTTTCAACATTATATTTAAGCTGTATCTCTCTTCGCCTGTTGCTCTCATCAATAGCCCTTTCCATTGAGCCTGTCATCTGGTCTGCGTAAAGAATAACCGTGCCATTCAGATTTCTCGCTGCCCTGCCGCATGTCTGAATAAGCGATCTCTCGGATCTTAAAAAACCCTCTTTATCGGCATCCATGATGGCTACAAGAGATACTTCAGGGATATCAAGACCTTCTCTTAACAGATTGATGCCTATCAGCACATCAAATACGCCAAGCCTCAAGTCCCTGATGATTTCCATCCTCTCAATTGTCTTTATGTCCGAGTGAAGATACCTTACCTTTACATCAAGCTCTGAGTAATATTCAGAAAGATCTTCGGCCATCCTCTTTGTAAGGGTTGTTACCAGTACCCGCTCGTTTTTTGAAACCCTTTCTCTAATTCTTGCGAGAAGATTATCAACCTGCTCTGTTGCAGGTACAACTATTATTTCAGGATCTATCAGTCCTGTAGGTCTTATTATCTGCTCTGTCAGGGCGTCGCTAATTTCAAGCTCATATGGGCCTGGTGTTGCAGAAACATATACTACCTGATTGAGCCGTTCATTAAACTCTTCAAACTTGAGGGGTCTGTTATCAAGTGCAGATGGCAGCCGGAAGCCGTAATTTACAAGTGTCTCTTTTCTGGAGCGGTCTCCACGATACATCCCTCCAATCTGTGGGACAGTGATATGGCTCTCATCAATAAAAAGAAGAAAACCCTTTGGGAAATAATCAAGGAGCGTTGGAGGCGCCTCACCCTGAGACCTTCCTGTAAGATGCCGTGAATAGTTTTCTATCCCGTGGCAATAACCCATTTCTATCATCATCTCAAGATCAAAAAGGGTACGTTCTTCAATGCGCTGAGCCTCGATAAATTTATTGTTATCCCGGAATTCTTCTATTCTCAGCTTCATCTCCTCCCTGATACCCTTTATTGCCTTGTCTCTGATTTCAACTGAGGTCACATAATGAGTCGCAGGATAAATTGTGATTCTATTCAGTTGACCCATGACCTTACCGGTTAGAGGATCAATCTCCTGTATTGCCTCAACCTCGTCTCCCCAGAAGGTTATTCTTATCGCCTTGTCTTCTTCATAGGCAGGGAAGACATCAAGTATATCACCCCTTACCCTGAACCTGCCACGGTAAAAATCAAAATCGCCTCTTTCATAATAGATTTCAACCAGTCTTTTTACCGCATCTTCCCTGGAAAGCCTGTCTCCTTTTTCCGCATACAGAAGCATATTGTGGTAGGCCTCTGGCGAACCAAGACCATAGATACATGACACACTTGCTACAATAATGACATCATCTCTTTCAAGAAGTGACCTCGTAGCAGAGTGTCTCATTTTGTCTATTTGTTCATTGATGCTCGAGTCCTTCTGAATGTAGGTATCAGACTGGGGGATATAGGCCTCGGGCTGATAATAATCATAGTAACTCACAAAATATTCAACGGCATTTTCAGGAAAGAGATTTTTGAATTCACCATAGAGTTGAGCAGCCAGGGTCTTGTTAGGTGCCATGATAAGTGTGGGTTTCTGTGCTCCTTCTATTACATGGGCCATGGTAAAGGTTTTACCCGACCCTGTTACTCCGAGCAGAACCTGGTGTTTAAGGTTATTTTTTATACCTCTGACAAGATCGTTAATAGCCTGCGGCTGATCTCCGCATGGTTTAAGGTCTGAAACGATTTTGAACATGGATGTCCTTAATATGAAAATTTTGCAATTAATAATTTATATAACATATTGCGGTAGGAGAATTAAAAAATCTGGCATAAGGCTCAGGGCACATGGCGAAAGGAAAAGCTTTTACCCTGTACCTTGAGCCTTATGCCAAATTTCATATCAGATTATACTCCTCCCTCAAACTTCTTTTCGCCATTTGGTGACACCTTCTTTATCTTCCAGTACAATACCCATCTGCTTGAGCTTATTTCTTATCTCATCTGCTTTTTTCCACTCTTTCTGTGCCCTCGCCTCTTTCCTCTTTTTTATGAGTTCCTCTATCTCCGATTCATCAATGTCAGAGTGTTTTTCTATCTGCGAAATAAAAACCGATGGGTTGAAATTCAATATGCCCAGGACAGCACCGACCTTATACAGGGCTGCTCTTTCATCCCTGAGCTGATCTATGACTGTTTTGGAAGGGCTGTCA
Organism: uncultured Desulfatiglans sp.; assembly: GCA_964610475.1. Classification (GTDB taxonomy): domain Bacteria; phylum Desulfobacterota; class DSM-4660; order Desulfatiglandales; family HGW-15; genus JAAZBV01. The sequence continues at coordinate 3,263 of CAZSZQ010000184.1, read as the reverse complement.
CCTGCCTCATCCATGATTCTGTTAAGCTCTTTTATCCTGTCAAAGATTATACCCACAACACCGGCAGTATTCAGGTCGTCATCCATAAGGTTGATAAACCGGTTCAAAAATTCATTTTTCTGTTCGTAAGCCAGTAACCCCTGAATAGTATAAACCTTATCCTCCCCAAGCCCTGTGAAATCTTCAACCCTCTTCAGAGTACGATATATTCTAACAAGCCCTGCCTGAAAATCCAGCACATCCTTTCTGGAAAAATCCAGAGGGCTCCTGTACTGTTTTGACAGGAGAAAGAATCTTAAGACCTCAGGGTGATAATCTCTAAGAGCATCTTTAATATAAATAAAGTTACCAAGGGATTTGGACATCTTTTCCGACTCTACAGTGAGAAAACCATTATGCACCCAGTAACGGGCAAAATCACCACCTGTTGCCGCCTTTGACTGCGCCCTCTCGTTTTCATGATGTGGGAATAGAAGGTCCTGACCACCGCCATGTATATCAAATGTGCTGCCAAGATAATTATTGCTCATCACAGAGCATTCCATATGCCATCCTGGTCTTCCCTTCCCCCAGGGGCTCTCCCACATGGGTTCTCCCGGCTTGGATGGTTTCCAGAGTGTAAAATCCATTGGATGACGTTTTTTATCATTTATATCTATGCGGCTGCCCGCCTTCATCTCATCAAGGCGTCTGCCTGAAAGCCTGCCATAATCATCCAGTTTTTCAACAGCATAAAAGACATCACCATCAACCTCATATGCGAATCCCTTTTCAATCAGGACCTGGATCATCTTGATCATGTTGCCAATGTGTTCTGTTGCCCTGGGCTCCATATCCGGCTTCATGACATAAAGGGCCTTCATGTCTTCATAGAACGAATCAATATACTCCTGTGAAAGTGAGGCACTATCCTTACCAAGCTCATTTGCCCTGTTGATAATCTTGTCATCAACATCCGTAAAATTACGCACATATGTAGCATCCATGCCACGTGATCTGAAATATTTTACCAGGATATCAAATACGATCGCCGAACGCGCATGCCCTATGTGGGAGTGATCATATACTGTTACACCGCATACATAAATTCCAACTTTCCCTTCAACAAGAGGAATAAAATTTTCTTTCTGCCGTGTTGCTGTGTTGTATAATTTCATTATTAATCTAAACCTTATTAGTTAAATATATCGGGATTCACCAAATCTGCTTTCCTGTAAACCTCAAGCAGTAGACCTTATACCTTTTTTATAAGGCTCACAAACGAAAATGCTTCAATACCTTCACCTCTTCCGGCAAAACCCATTCCTTCGGTAGTTGTGGCCTTTATGTTAACACTGCCTGCATCAATATTTAATACGCCTGACAGTCTTTCTCTCATCTGATCAATATACGGTGAAAGTCTTGGTTTTTGAGCAACGATAGTGCTGTCGATATTGTTAACTATATAACCATCTTTTTTTACCATCAACATGACTTCCTGAAGCATCAGAATACTGTCTTTGTCTTTAAACGCTGGATCAGTATCAGGAAAATGCCTTCCTATGTCTCCCTTGCCAAGGGCGCCGAGTATACTATCCATCATGGCATGAACCAGTACATCAGCATCGGAATGGCCAAGAAGTCCTCGTTCCCATGGAATATCTATCCCACCGATAATTAGACGACGGCCTTCAACCAGACGGTGCACATCATACCCGAAACCTATGCGGAACATACAAGTCTCCTAATATATCGGAAGTTTAATGACAGGAAGCGCAACTGCCCCCGGAACAGGAAGAGCAGCCGGATGAAGATGATTTTGAAGATGAGGAATAATCTCCACCTTTATTACCATTGCTCTTAAAGCTGCATGCGGACATTTTTCGTTTTACCTTTTTAGTATTGCATTTTGGGCAGGTTACTGTATCGTTACCCAATACAATACATTCAAACTCTTCACTGCATTTTCCACATTTATATTCATAAATAGGCATATTCCAAACCTCCATTATTATTAATATCCTCGATAACAGCCGCTGGAATTGAAAACATTATTTCATGTATTCTGACGATTTAAAAGTATAAACCGCCTTAATCTACAGGCATATTATATATCCGGTTTAAATATAATTCTTTATAAAACCCATGGCAAGAGTTGTAAAGCCTTAAATTAAACCGAGGATTCATTGACAGAGTCAATACTCTTTTTTTTCTTTACATTGCCCAGCATTTTTTAAGCACACCTGAAACCGTAAACCTCTTTCAATCATCACCACCCTGAAACAGGATATAATCCACAAGCCTGCAGATAATATGCCCTGCAAGTATATGGCTTTCATGAATCCTGGTTGTAGTTCCGTTAGGAACAACCAGAGAGAGGTCACTCACTTCTTTAAGTTTTCCGCCATTACCCCCTGAAAGAGCAGAAACATAAATCCCTATCTCTCTGGCTGCTTCAGCCGCAGATATGATATTTTGTGAATTCCCGCTCGTATCTATTGCCAGTAGAACATCTCCTTCAAGGCCTATCGCCTTAATCTGTCTGGTAAATATATCATTCAAGGAATATTCGTTTCCTACACATGTGATTACAGAAGTATCAGCTGCAAGTGAAATGGCAGGTAGGGGCGGTCGTTCCATTTCAAGCCTGTTTACAAATTTTACTGCAATATGCTGTGCACAGGCGGCACTTGCGCCGTTTCCGCAAAGCATAAGTTTTCGGTCACTGGTAAAAGAGGTAACAATCTTTTTTGATAGAAGAATTAAATCCTCTTTACATTCCCTGATAAACTGATCATTAACCTGTATACTTTCCTGAAGGATATCAGAAATAATGTTTTTCATAACACCTCCATGCTTCAGATGCGAACCCTGTTCAGGTTGTCTATTGCAATGGCAACTTTCTTTAATTCTTTATCAAGTATAGTCCTCACATCAAGAAGGACCCTGTCCTGTTCAACTCTTACAATGATTGGCGGGTCACCGGCCTTCAGGTTTTCATTAATTTGACGGGCTGTCATTTCACGCGGATTGAGTTGTAAAAGACGTGTATGAAGATCCATTAAAGGCAAGGCGCCCCCTCCGACCTTTGATATTCCATCGACAGTATCAACCTTGAAATTATTTCCGTCTTTATTTGTAATCATACGGAAAAGCCGGCGGGCCTTTACCTTGAGGCTCTCATGTGTCTGGAATATCATCTTTAGTGTGGGGATGGTACTAAGCGCCATTCGTTCATCCCTGTATATATTCAGCGTCTCTTCCAGGGCAAGAAGAGTCAGTTT
>CAZSZQ010000183.1:6651-6979 GCA_964610475.1 uncultured Desulfatiglans sp. | reverse complement strand
TGCACATATGGCTGTATCCTATGAATGCATTGGTAGCCGGATCCAGTACTATAGCCCCGTCAACAATCATCCAGTAGTTATGATAGCCTTTATCCTGAGGCTCACTGGTGTAAGTCCATACACCATCGCTGCCCCTAACCATATCATATGGAACGTTAACAATGGAGACCTGCACCTTTGTTGCTTCCGGGGCATTAAAACGAAAGGTCACCCGTGAATCAGCCTCAATATATGGATACTTCGCTCCATAAATATTATAAGGTGAAGGATGTGCTTTACCGACCAAACCGGTGCTGACGGAAACCTGACCTGCTTGCGCTAAACACGT
>CAZSZQ010000183.1:0-6641 GCA_964610475.1 uncultured Desulfatiglans sp. | reverse complement strand
ATACATAATAGTTTTAGTCTCATTTTGATCTGTCCTTTTTCATTAAAGTTAGTTTATATAATCAGTTTATTTTACCTCCGGCAGAAGTGACACCTGGATGTAGTTTTCAAAGTCATAGTACTTTTGGAAAGTATCCTGCATAGATTCCGCTGTTACTGCTTTTATGGAATCCGGGTATAATAGGATCTGGCTGGCATCTTCATGGACTCCGGCTGCGAAGAATGTATAAAGGCTCTCTAACCAGTATTTGTTTTGCTCCAGACCAGTCTCATACTCACGCAGCAATTCCTGTTTTGCATCAGCTACTTCACCCTCAGTCGGACCGGACTCTTTTAATGACCTGATCTCGGAAAAAATCGCCTTTGCCAGTTCATCGGCACGTTCAGGATCTGAGGAAAACTCAATAACTGTCATATAATTTCCAACAGGAAGCCAGGTTAAAACTCTGTCAACTTTCACGCTGTAAGTGCCTCCCATTGATTCTCTTAATAAATTACGAAGGCGGTTTTGCAATATGGGTATTGCGGTTTTAAATCGACCTCTTTCATAAATATCATAGATCCCGATGAAGTCGCCGGTAAAGGCTATTCTTGTCGTACTTATTGGTTCAAGGCCGCGCCTGACAGTTTCCTTTATAATTCCTCTTGGGGTGGTACGAATTCCCACATCCTTCCAGGTTTCATTACGTCCGGTACCAGGCAACGCGCCGATGTATGTTTCAACCAGCGGTCGCATTTGTTCAGAATCAAAACTGCCCACGAAGATAAAGATGAAATCTCCAGCGTCTTCAAACCGTTCTTTATAAAAAGCTAGTGATTTTTCCAGATCCATTTTATCAATCATTTTAAGAGATAACGGTTCTTTGCGGGGATGGTTTGAATTAAGCAATCGGAGGAATGTATCGTTAAACACCACTCTAGGATTTGCCAGCCTGTTCGTTATCTGTTCCTCCATTTGCTTTTCTATAATCTTGTATACAGCTTTATCTGCCCGTGGCGCAGTTATTCTCATATAAATTAGCTGAAAAAGGGTTTCGAGGTCAGCAGAGGATCCAATACCGGAAACAGTCTCCATATAGTCAGTGATTTGAGTTGTAGTATTTACTACTTTATTGCTGAGTTTTTTCTGTAGTTTATCAAAATTAAACTCCCCTAACCCACTGGCGGTTATAACCGTGCCTGCTGTAGCCGCAGAATAAAAATCATCGTCTCCTGCCAGTGATGTGCCTCCAAATTTGAAACCAGTAAAAATAACTTCATCTTCCTTGAAATCTGTCGGCTTTAAGATAACTCTTATTCCATTCGCAAGTTTCCACTCTGTCAATCCACCTTCTATTTCATTTTCTTCAATAACCTTGCAACCTTTGGGTAATACAGTGAGAAGTGTCTCATCTATGGAGGTATCCTTGTAAGGTTCAATATCCTTATCACCTATTGAGGCGAGTATACTTTTTAAAGAGTCAAGAGAAGGAATGGTGATGTCAGGTTTTTCGGGTAAGGTCACAACGATGACCCTGTCTGAATCGTTGACCAATTTCCTGCCAGCCTGATTGACCTCATCAAGGGTAATTTCCAGCATGAAACGCCTGGCTAAGGCCAACAAAAATTCAATGTCAGGCAGAAATTCACCGGTCAGGTAACCTTTGGTTATAATTTCAGTAAAAAAGCTTGAAGGGAGGCTTTCCCGATTTTCATAGAGGAGAGCCAGACGCCGCATAATGAACATTTTTTTCCGGTCAAACTCTCCGGGTGTAAAGCCGAAACGTGCGATTCTCACGGATTCCGCAAGCATGGATTCAAATCCTCGTTCAATTCCATTTTCCAGAACGGTTGCCTGCATTATGTATGTAGTTAATGGGCGAACCAGGTCAGTCTGCTTGGAACCGGCTCCAGTAAAGGGAGGATCAGGTCTTAATGACAATTCATCAAAGCGTGCATTCAACATTTCAATGTAAAGATCTTCTACAAATCCTTTCCGTGTACCACCGACTGTCAGATCATATTTTTTTGGGGATTTGTAATATATAGTTACCCGTGATTCTGTAAGTTCAGGATCAGCGGCAATAGCATACAGAGTTTCATCATGCTCAGGTATGGGAAAAGATATTTTTTCTATGGGCTTTTCAGGGATTGGTATAGAGTGAAATTGTTCATTTATAAGTTTATCCATAATCGCGGTATCAAAATCTCCAACAGCAATTACGGCCATTAAATCCGGACGGTACCAGTCTCTATAAAACCGTATCAGGTCTTCATGCCTGAAATTCTGAAGATTCTCAAGAGTTCCTATGGGAAGGCGCCGGGCATACATTGAGTCCTTAAGAATAATCGGTACTATTTCATCTCTGACGCGTACCTTTGCCCCCTGACTCTGTCGCCATTCTTCAATGACTATCTTACGCTCTGATTCAATTTCTTCAGGATCAAATTTTATACCTGTTGCCCAGTCTCTGAGAATTCGTAAAGCTGTGATTAAGTTATCCACGTCATCCGTAGGCAATTGCAGCTTGAAAATAGTTTGTTCCTGACCTGTAAACGCGTTAATCCCTGACCCTATTTTCATGCCAATTGATTTCATATAATCTAAGATTTTTTGTTTTTCGAATTGTTCTGTTCCCTGAAATGCCATATGTTCAATAAAATGAGCGAGCCCCTGTTGTTTTTCGTCTTCAAGTATGGAACCGGCATTGATAACCAGGCGCAATTCAGCACGGTTTTTAGGCTCTGTATTTTTACGGATATAATAGTGAAGGCCATTATCCAGCTCCCCGGCTTTTACTTTCGGATCCATGGGGAGTGGTTTATCAAGCCCAATTGTTAAGGCATCCTGCGGCAGTTCATCAAGAGAAGGCAGTTTGGAGTGAAAACAGGAGGTAATGAAAAAGAATAATCCTATCACCATTACAACGCCGATGCAGGTGCTGGTACTGATATAAGATGATGCTCGTTTATACATGGCTTTCACTCCCTGGTCATTGTTAACAATTTGATCCGGAAAAACAGCGGGATAAGGCCTTCACTTTCTGCAGATAAATTAAAAAGAAGAATAACAATATTATCTATCTCTATAACTCTCAACAATGAAGGCTCCGTTTGTTAAACAGCCAGAACCAATCAAATAGCACCTTCCATCCGCCTTTTGATATCGTCCTGAACCCCTTTGCCAAGATCAGTAAAATAGGCGCTGTAGCCTGCCACCCTTACAATCAGGTCTCTGTGATTCTCCGGGTGCTGCTGTGCATCCAGCAACTCTTTGTTTCTTACAACATTTACTGTACTAACTTGCCGCCGATAGTACCATCTTGCCGCCCATATTACCATATGTTTTTATGAGAACACCGAGTTTTGTAAGACCTTCACCGCCTCCAATAAACGATAGGTGCAGCTTGATGTTATGTAAGGCAGAAGAACATGCTGCCTGGTCGATTTTTGCTGCGCTTCTCAGCATGGCTGTTGGACCCTTTGTGTTCATGCCATTCTGCTTTCCAGGGATAGCAGGGTCCACACAGCCGGCCAGCCGGTAATCACGGGCCTCACTCAGAGGGATGCCACCTGAAGTCATGTAGTCGATAAATGAATTGTCCAGTGCAAGGGCAGGCATTCTGATTGCGGTCTTTACCACGATCAATGAAGAGGTCAGGAACAGTTTTTATTAACAGCTTCCAGGGAAAAAACCTGAGATGCCTGAGCTCTTCCTCGATCTCCTCAATTATAGGGTTAAGCCCCTCATTCATCGCACAAAGTCAGTATAACAATCAGTAAAGTTAAAGGAGAGGCAGAGGCCGCTGCCAGCATAAGCGCCCCTGATTGCATCTTCTTTCCATATGCCCAGAAAGGGGGCTATCTCAGCCCCCCATGGTTTGCTTGCGCATTCACCAACAAAGAGTTCATCCCTGTAAATAATCAGCGGGATATTTTCCAGTACATTCGCATGCGCCTTTTCAAAACAGAGGGGAAAATTTCCCCTGACAATCTCATATGATGGTTCTTTCAATTTTTAAACATTTTTAGATCTAATACCTCTCATAAACTGGTACAAGATTGCTGTATTTTGCAACCAGTTTGTCCCAGTTTTTAGGAAGCACTATTTTTTTAGTTACAAGGCCATTCTCAAAAAATCCAGGCCCAACGCTTTTTAAGAGACCTATAAATGAGCCAGGGCCTCCGGCAACCAGGATTATGAGGTTTTCTGTATCCATTTTATCAAAGTTGGTGATGGTTTCAAAACCTGAGATCACAACCGGTTTACTGTGCTCAGCTATGTAATCCTTGACCTTCTGCTTTGTATACCCTTCACCTGCCAGAACCTTTGCCCATGAAGGAATGAGGATGATGCTCGACATGCTTGTTGTGCCCATGGTTACAAGGGTATTAAGGATTCCTTTTGCATCTGTGCCGCCAGGGACGGTCTGAATAAAGGTGTTTGGAAAAAACACGGTTACTGTATTGTCTTGTTTTGTAAAACCGCGTTCAACACTTAAGGGTTCCCAGGGGCTATTCTCTTCATCCTCTCCTATCACAAGGCTGTACTTGCCGGGATTTCCTATTACCCCCATGTCCTCTACGGCCTTTCTTGCCCCGCCGATATTTTTGACGATCAGCCCCACAGCCCTGCCGATTGCGGAATTGGCAATATTTCCCGGGCTCAACGATCCGGAACCGGAATTGACATGTATCTCTCTTCTGACAGGGCCGTTTATTGTAAGGGAGGGCGCCCATGAACCTGTACTCACTTCAAATGTATCAAACCTGGCCTTGGGATCGGCAAAGGCCTCTATCGTCGCAATCAAAACCGGCATATGTGTGGGCAGAGCACCTGCCATCACCGCGTTTATGGCGATCTTTTCAATGGTGGCCTTGCCTTTCCTGGGGATGATCTTTGCCACAATATGATCCGGCGGAAGATCGGTCCCTTTTAGCATTTCTGCTACCGCCTCCTCTGTTGGCGGAATAATGGGCAGGCCATCGCCCCAGCCCTTGCGGTAAAAGAACCGGTTCACATCCTGAAGGGTTCCTTTAAATGCAACCCTGGGGGTTTTGCCTGTCTGCTGCTTCGGTGATTTTTCTTCGGGTGAGAGAGGCCTTAAAAGGGCATCAACCACATCCTTCATGGCTCCCGCTACGCCCTCTTCTATATCCATGATGATCGTTGATTCGCAGGGCACTGTTTCTCCAATAATCCTTATCCCGGGCATTCCCTTGCTTGATGCAGCTGAATGGGCATCGTTAACAAAACCTGTATTTGCCAGTAACACGACCGGCTTGCCAAAGTCCTCGACTGCTATTCCATTGTAGACGAGGTACTTTGTGCAGGAGCCTCAGTCACCTACCAGGAGAATTGCTGCGTCAAGATCATTTGCCCATACAGTAAATTTTTCTTTGTTCTTTGTCTCGATCTCATTCACATTCGGCTCTGTAGAGTGAAATATGATTGTCTGTACATCAGGGTAAATTTCCTTAAGTCTTCTGTCGACTGATTTTGCCATGGGCATGGCCGCACGCTTTGAATTGACGAACAATCCGATTTTCTTTCCTGCAAGGCTGTCAAGTCTCGGGGAAACCCCGCGGAGGGGTACAGGGTCTACATCCGCCCAGGGGCTTAAGGCCTCATATTGAAGTATCTGGTTTCCCTCCCCGGAACCAGCAATGCCTTGAGCGCATGTTGCCCCCTGGACTGACATGACTGCAAGAATTCCGATAGAAAATGCTGATAATCTTTTCATGGTAATTTGTTTCTCCTTTCAAATTATTCATCCCTGGATATTTTAAAAAACAGGGTTTTTCCCCTCCCTGTTGCTCCGCCCGTATCCGGATCAAATACCATTATTGGCCCCTTGTCTTTTTTATCTACTGCAAATGCAACCCACCCTTCAAGTTTATCACCGGGTTTTACTGTTCCCTTAAGCGCGGGCGCGGGCACGGTAACTAAAACACCAGGGTATTCGATCAGCTCCGATGTAAGGGCAACCCATTGCAGGGGTGAGTCACCTATATTAATGGTCAGTTTATCTGATACAGCCCTTGCCTTCACCTCAAATTTTACCTTCGCAAGTATGTACTCAAAACCTTTTGAAGGATCTTTAATCTTTGAATCGGCCTTTTTAAGGAGTTCCATTGCATCATTACCCCTCGCAGTTTCAAGAACCGTGATGGTAATATCATATATACTTGAATATACAGACCCCAGCTCAACCATGGATTTTATCGGTGTCCCAATGGGTGAGGGATTTTTTGATGAATTAAACTGTGCAAAAGCGCTCCCTGGAGCTATAGCCAGGAATAATAAAATACAGGCAACAAATATTATAGATATTTTTATTCTCATTTTTACCTCCTATCTCCAGAAATCCACGGATGTACTACCTACATAACCGAAATCACCGCCTGACCAGAAGGTATTTGTCCCGCCGCCAGTAACTACAATGTGTATGGAGGTTATGGATTCATTATTGTCAGTTGTGGCAAGCAGGCCAGACATGCCCATTCTTCTACCCCTATAACGTGAAACCGGGACAACGGCATCTTCACCCCTTTTAAGCCACCCGGCAAAAGGTTCAATACCTTCTTTGGCCTTTTTGAGATTGTCTCTGTTTTCTGACCAGTAGAGCCAGCCTGGTGTTCCGGTGTTTTCAATAAGATACT